>CABTWF010000003.1:0-78638 GCA_902488495.1 uncultured Streptococcus sp.
GCTCACAGCTCACAGCTCACGCTGATTATGTAATCGGACGTGTTTTTTGTCAAGTATTAAAACAGGCATTTTCACATTTTTGTGAGAAGGCTTTTTATGTTGAATTTTCTGAGTTATCTTTAGAGAGAAATGGAGAGCTACAATATGCCTAACCATTTCTCAAACGAAGTTGATGGACAACTCAAGTTTTATCAAGATTATCTACCTCTAGTTGATAAAACTTTGAAAATAGATGATATTTTAACGGATTATACAGATGGTATTGTAAATGGAAATCTGATCGAATTTAAAGTTGTTATAAATGATATTAACACTGTTCTATTCCAAGCCATCAAATATCTATCTGCTCGGAGAATCAAAGGAAAAGAAATCCCCAAAAACATTCTGCTTGTGTCGCTAACGAATAAAAAAATCTATGTTTTTGATAGTCAGGACTATTTAACACATATCGAAAAAGTATATTTTGGTGGTGCAAGTGTAAAAACCTCTGGTTTTTCTGCTGGTACTCCTCTTGAAGTTTTAGAATACGGTCAAAATCAACTACACGAAAGTCGTCTTATTAATTTACTACGTTCAAAGCAATATACAAAAATTAACATTGATGAAAACTGTATTGTTGGTTGGGCAGAACGTTTTTATCGTGAAAACAAAGGAGCTAAAAAGTCTGATTTTATTGGTGATCATACTGGTAAAGTTAAAATTATTGGTGAAATTCGGAAACCTGAGAAACTAAAAGAGTTTATCAATCCTTATATCGGTGAAACTAATGTTCAATTTCAATATTTGATGGATAAACTCAATGATACTTTGCAAAAGAAAAATTTAGGAGCTTTCTACACTCCTGAACTTTATGTTCAAAAGTCATTGGAGCTAGTCCGACAAGCTATTAAACGTGTTCCAGAAGGAAATGATTATATTATTTTGGATAGATGTGCCGGAACTGGAAACCTTGAGAAATTGATGAGCGACGAGGAATTAAGTCACTGTGTTCTTTCAACTATAGAATATTATGAATATAAAGTTCTGCTGGAATTGCTTGGAGATAAAGTCCGTCATATCATTCCACCAACTGAAAAAGAAGATACTTTTAATATGGGGTTAGTTCGAGGAGCAGATGCTCTTAGCGAGGAATATATCAATAATGAAATTATTCAACACTATATCAACGATCCAAAAGTAACAATTATTTTGTATGAAAATCCACCCTACGCAGATACACGCAGTATAGAGCATCAAAAAGCAAAAAAGACTTCATCATCATCACAATGGAAACAAAGTTATTTAATGAAACAGATGAAACAAGAAGTCAAGGGAATGGGTGTAAATGAGATGGGAAATATCTTTATTTGGAGTGGTTTCAAATATTATCTTCGTCAGCCTACTGACAGTTACATTATTTATAGCCCAATCAAATATTGGAAAGAAATTCATCTCATCGATAAAAAGTTTGAAAGAGGATTTGCTTTTAATCGAAAACATTTTCACACTAAAATTGATGCGTTAGTTTCTTGTATTCTTTGGTCAAATGTAGATGAAGAATTAAATAATATTACTCTTGAAGCATTCAATATAGTCAATAACGAAATCTTACAAGAAGAAGATTTAACCATCAATCGTATTTATAAGAAATATAGTAATGTGTATTACGACAAACGGAAATTTAGTGACGATAAATTATCTGATTTTGTATTGGGGTTAAATGGAGCAAAATTAATAGGCACGAATAAAATTACTTCTCAGACAATTATAAATAACAATCTAATTGGCTATTTGCGAGCTTCTGGAGTGAATTTTGACAATCCTGACTTGGCTTCTTCTTTACTAGTTGCTAGTCTATATAATGGTGCAGGGTATTTCCCATTAAGAAAAGACAATTTCCTAGAAAAGCTCCCAATGTTTGCCGCCAGTCGCTACATTACTTATAATCGTCACTGGACACAGCGTGCTAATATTATGAAATCTGCCGATGGCGTTGAACTTTTCAATAAAGCTGTATCAAGTAACAAGATTGAACAAGACTTATTGAAAATTCTTCTATTCACAACACTTGAAACGCAAAATCACATGAGAAGTTTATATGGTTCTGATGGACGATTCTACCGAAATGAGTTGTCATTGGATAACACTAATGGAGATACGCTAGCAACAGTTAACTTAGCAAAATTGAAACAAGGTTCTAAAGAGACTGCTTTATTTGAACAATGGGAAAAAGTCCTAACAGAAGCTAAGAAGACGGAAAATTATGATTCTAAATTAACGTATTCAGTTTATCAGATTATTGATGAGCTTAACACATCTGAAAAAGATGAAAATGATAAAACAATCTATAACTATCCCGAATTAAACGGACACTTGAATACATTGAAAACAATGGTAAAAGAATATTATAATTCTGAAATTGTGCCATTCCTATTTGAGTATGAATTTTTGAAATAAGCATGAAAAAGACGATTTCCGCTTGGAAGTCGCCTTTTTGATATTCTTGTAAGCACTATATATTGTGTCTAGTGTAAACTGATATATAGTTACCTAAAATATTTTATCAAAAAAGCCAGCCTCAAGCTGACTCTTTATTCCATAGTATCAAAGGCGAGGCTTGGTTTGGCGTTGAGGTCCAAGCCTGCAAAGTTTTCTTTATTCCACTCGCTGACGCTGGCATAAGCAATCATACCTGCATTGTCTCCGCAAAGGCGTAGGGGTGGGATGATGACCTTGACATCGGTGATTTCAGCTGCTAGGCGTTCTCTGAGACCTTTATTAGCTGCCACGCCACCGGCTACGACTAGGGTTTTAACAGGGTATTTTCCCAAGGCCTTCTTGGTTTTGGCCATAAGAATATCCATGACTGCTGCTTGGAAAGATGCTGACAGGTCTTCCTTGGACAAGCTTTCTCCCTTTTGCTCAGCATTGTGGTGAAGATTGATAAAGGCAGACTTGAGACCTGAGAATGAAAACTCCAGATTATCTTCCTTAATCATAGCACGTGGGAAAGAATAAACATCCTGACCTTGATGGGCCAGCTCGTCAATCTCGCGACCTGCTGGATAAGTCAAGCCCATGACACGGCCGACCTTATCATAGGCCTCACCAACTGCATCGTCCCGCGTTTCCCCAACAATCTTATAATCCCCAGCCTCAGAAACATAGACCAACTCCGTGTGCCCACCGCTGACCAAGAGAGCTAGCAAGGGAAACTCCAAAGGCTCCACGCTTTGAGCTGCCATGAGGTGACCCGCCATGTGATTCACGGGGATCAGCGGAAGTCCATGAGCCCAAGCAAAGGCCTTGGCAGCTGACAAACCAACTAGCAAGGCTCCGACCAATCCTGGTCCGTAGGTAACCGCCACAGCTGTTAAGTCCTCTTCGGTAATCCCTGCTTCTGCTAGCGCCTCCTCGATGCAGGCTGTAATAACCTCGACATGGTGACGGCTGGCTACTTCTGGCACTACGCCCCCAAAACGTTTGTGACTCTCAATTTGACTCGCAATGACATTGGACAAGAGCTCATCATCGTTTTTCAGTACGGCGACACTGGTCTCATCACAGGATGTCTCAAATGCTAAAATATATCTATCCTTCATCTATTTCTCTCTTCATGATGATGGCGTCCTCGACTGGGGCATGGTAGTAGGCCTTTCGCTCAGCGATGATCGCCATCTTTTCTTTCTTGTAAAATGCTTGCGCTCGTTGGTTTGACTTTCTGACTTCTAGGAAAATCTCCTTATCCGCTGGCAATTGAGCAAACAAGGCTGACGCAATTCCCTGACCCTGATAGGCTTTTTTGACAGCGATTTGCAAGACTTCTGCCTCAAAGAGATTCTCCTGAACAGCTAGAAAACCAATCACTTCTGCCCCATCATAAGCCAGAGCGTACCAAGTCTGGTCTTGGGACAGGTCTGCTTGAATTTGTTCCAGCGTCCAAGGACTGACTGGGTAAACAGCTGCCATGACAGCATAGATGGCTTGAGCCAGGTCAGGCTGTCTTTGGATTCTTTTGATTTCTATCATAGGCGTTTAATGTAGGACTCACCAGACTCGGTGTGGTTCTTGAGCCAGTTTTCCTCAGCTTCTACACGTTTGAGGTAATTTGGTACAAAGTCGTGCAAGGAGTCTGCTTCCTTGTCCCAAGCCCACAAAGCTAGATTAGCTGCATTTGGCAAGGTTTCCTGGTAGCTAGCTTGTGGTAGCTGTTCTTGGATCTGCTCCACAAAGACTCCAACTTCTCCGACAAAAGTCACCTGTTCAGCATCCTTGACCTGCTCTACCACTTCCGCAAAGGACAAGTGTGCTTCTGGCATGACAGGTTTGGCATTTTCATAAAACCCTGCATAAACATTGTTGCGACGTGCATCCATCAAGGGGACAATCAAGCCTTCTTGTTGGCGTGGCAGCAGAGCTAAAAGGCTTGACATCCCAACCAACTCGATGTTCAGTGTATGAGCTAAGGTCTTGGCAGTTGCTACCGCAATTCGTAAGCCTGTGTAGCTACCTGGGCCTTCAGCCACCACGATTCGATCCAAATCCTTAGGTGTCCAATCCAGACTGCCCATCAAAAAATCGATGGCAGGCATGAGGGTAATACTGTGATTCTTCTTGATATTAATCGTCGTCTCGGCAAGAACCTGCTTGTCCTCTAAAATGGCTAGAGAAAGAGCCTTGCTGGACGTATCAAAAGCTAATACTTTCATAACACATTCCTATCTTTTTGTCTGCTTACTATTATACTACAAAAGCTGACGCATGGGAATTTTCTTTGTTTTGAAACAAAAGGGCCTGCCACTTAGACAGGCAATTCTACACAAAAAATTCAAAAAAGTTGTAGCTTTTTTGAATAGAAAAGTGAACAAGGAAATTGAAAGGTTCTTCGTAAAAAATTTGGATCAGGCATATATGTTTCAACTCGATTTTTCGATTTTCGACGTTAGAAATCATCGTCATAACAATAAAGATAGCACCTAAAAATAGAAAAATTCATCCCATCTAAAGACGAGGTGGATTTTCTGTATATCTAGAGGAATAATTGACTTTAGGCATTTAAACCAAAGTAGAAAACAAGCCAGACAACATAGGTGACCAGGAGGAGAAAAATTGAATAGAGCGTCACAAAAGCAAGCTTCCAAAGGAACTTTATTTTGCGGTGTTCCAGATGAACAAACAGGGCATTCCCCCCATAGACACAAGCTACAAAGACTACAAACATTAAGAGGCGAACCCCTACTGCAAATTCAAACAAACTAAACATTCTTAATCCTCCTTTTGGTATTCCTATTTTTATATAAACTGTTGACAATGTTGTTCTATCAATGTTAAAATGTAATTCAACACTGGTAGGAAAATCAGGTTGAGTCGTTGACTCTTCGGGTTGCAGTGCTATCCCTGAAACTTTGGTTTCTAAAGAACTGAAATTGCGATTGAACAATTCGCCCCCAGTGTTTGACTGCTCTTGACTTCGGTCAGGAGCTTTTTGATGCTTTTAAAGTTGATTCCCTCAGTAAGTTATAGTAAAGTATAAATATCGAGAGGATAACATAGGGCGACTGGTGATAGAGCGTTCAAAGGTACCAACTTCTGGTACGGGTGTGGGACTGCCCTCAGCTTTGAGCTGTAAAGACCCCTGACTACCATTGGTCCTCTCTTTTTGCTTACTCTTAAATTAAGTGCTTGTCTTTACCTTTTAGTAAGCACTCCACTCCATGCTATGTCTACATCGTTATACTTATAGATTGACTTCTTAGCTGAGTAGATGATAAAATAGGGTAAGGTTGAGATTTGGTCTGACTTGGTGACAAGTCTTTCAAAGGTTGCGATGCATTCGCTTCAGGTAGAGGTGCTGCCCCTTGAGCTTGCTCAGAAAGATCCCTTAATTTTATCTCAGCCTTTTTGTTTGCTCTCGAGATTTCTCAAGAGCTTCTTCTTTTTTCAAAGATATCATTCTATCCCAACCATCCACTCCAACGATTAATGAAACTAGAACTATATTCTTCCTTAAATCTACTATCTCTTTAGTTTCCCCCTTTAATTATAACACCTAAGCGCTCTCCGACCAAATCCTACCTATCTTTTTACTCCTTCTTCCCCTCCTGACTTTCTCCATTTCCGTCTTTTACTAATTTTTCATTTTGTGGTATAATTGAAATAATTGTAACGAATCAAGGTCAATCTAGACACAAAATGGAATGAAATTAAGCAAATCTCTGCTAAAAGTTTGGAATAAGCTGACCTGTAAATAGAAAGGAACTATATGATTTACAAAGTTTTTTATCAAGAAACAAAAGAACGTAGCCCACGTCGTGAAACAACACGCTCACTTTACCTAGACATCGATGCCAGCTCAGAACTTGAGGGCCGTATCGCTGCTCGCCAACTTGTCGAAGAAAACCGCCCAGAGTACAACATCGAATTCATCGAACTCTTGTCTGACAAATTGCTAGATTACGAAAAAGAAACTGGCGCTTTCGAGATTACGGAGTTCTAATATGGCCTACACTCTTAAACCTGAAGAAGTCGGCGTTTTTGCCATCGGTGGTCTGGGAGAAATCGGGAAAAACACATACGGAATTGAATACCAAGACGAGATTATTATCGTCGATGCTGGGATTAAATTCCCAGAAGATGACTTGCTGGGTATCGACTATGTCATTCCTGATTACTCTTACATCGTGGACAATATCGACCGCGTCAAGGCTGTCTTGATCACACACGGACACGAGGACCACATCGGTGGGATTCCATTCCTGCTCAAGCAAGCAAATGTCCCTATCTACGCTGGACCACTTGCCTTAGCTTTGATCCGTGGAAAACTCGAAGAACACGGTCTCTTGCGCAACGCCAAACTTTACGAAATCAACCACAATACTGAGTTGACCTTTAAAAATCTCAAGGCAACTTTCTTTAGAACCACTCACTCTATTCCAGAGCCTTTGGGAATTGTCATTCATACTCCTCAAGGTAAAATCGTCTGTACGGGTGACTTCAAGTTCGACTTCACTCCAGTTGGTGAACCTGCAGACTTGCACCGGATGGCAGCCCTTGGTGAAGAGGGTGTGCTCTGCCTCCTCTCTGACTCGACAAATGCAGAAGTGCCAACCTTTACCAACTCTGAAAAAGTCGTTGGTCAGTCCATCATGAAGATCATTCAAGGCATTGAAGGACGTATCATCTTTGCATCCTTTGCATCAAATATCTTCCGTCTCCAGCAAGCAACAGATGCCGCTGTTAAGACTGGACGCAAGATTGCGGTCTTTGGTCGTTCTATGGAAAAGGCCATTGTCAACGGGATCGAGCTTGGCTACATCAAAGCTCCTAAGGGAACCTTTATCGAGCCAAATGAAATCAAAGACTATCCTGCAGGCGAGGTTCTGATCCTCTGTACAGGTAGTCAAGGTGAGCCGATGGCAGCCCTCTCTCGTATCGCTAACGGAACCCACCGTCAGGTGCAACTCCAACCCGGCGATACTGTTATCTTCTCTTCTAGCCCAATCCCTGGAAACACGACTAGCGTCAACAAGCTGATTAACATCATTTCTGAAGCTGGTGTCGAAGTCATCCACGGTAAGATTAACAATATCCACACCTCTGGACACGGTGGTCAGCAAGAGCAAAAACTCATGCTCCGTTTGATCAAGCCCAAATACTTCATGCCTGTTCACGGTGAATACCGCATGCAGAAAGTCCATGCTGGACTAGCGGTGGATACTGGTGTTGAGAAGGACAATATCTTTATCATGAGTAATGGTGATGTGCTTGCTCTTACTGCTAACTCAGCCCGTATCGCAGGTCACTTCAATGCCCAAGACATCTATGTAGATGGAAATCGTATCGGTGAAATCGGCGCGGCTGTCCTCAAAGACCGTCGTGATTTATCTGAAGACGGTGTCGTTCTAGCAGTCGCAACTGTTGACTTCAAGTCTAAAATGATCTTGTCTGGTCCAGACATCCTCAGCCGAGGCTTTGTCTACATGAGAGAGTCTGGTGACTTGATTCGCCAAAGCCAGCGCATCCTCTTCAATGCAATTCGTATCGCGCTGAAGAATAAAGATGCTAGCGTGCAATCTGTCAATGGCGCCATTGTCAACGCCATTCGCCCCTTCCTCTATGAAAATACGGAACGTGAACCGATCATTATCCCGATGATCCTCACACCAGATGAAGAATAATACTCTTTGAAAATCAACAAAACAGCCCCGTCTTCGGAGCTGTTTTTCTCTATGCTTTCTTTTCTTGAGTTTTAGAAATACTACGATTTTTACCTTCTAAGTACACCATCAAAATAGAAATATCTGCTGGATTTACTCCCGAAATACGGCTGGCTTGGCCGATGGTTTCTGGATTGATGAGTTTGAACTTTTGGCGAGCTTCTGTCGCAATCGAGTCAATGTCATCCCAGTCGATATTGGCTGGAATGCGTTTTTCTTCCATGCGTTTCATCTTGGCAACCTGATCCATGGCTTTGGAAATATATCCCTCGTACTTGATTTCTGTTTCAATCAATTCGATAATCTTGTCATCCAATTCCTCAGCAGCTGGTCCGATGAAGACCACCACATCTTGATAAGAAACTTCTGGACGGCGAAGGAATTCCTTGGCTGTCACGGCATCAGTCAACGGCTTGAAGCCCATCTCCTCAACCTTGGCATTGGTTTCCTTAACCGGCTTGAGTTTGATACTGTCTAGGCGCTTCATCTCATTGTCAAATTGATTTTTCTTGATTTCAAAACGAGCCCAGCGTTCATCATCCACAAGGCCAATCTCGCGCCCCATCTCTGTCAAACGCATATCGGCATTGTCATGACGGAGGATAAGACGATATTCTGCACGACTAGTCAAAAGGCGATAAGGTTCAATGGTTCCCTTGGTCACCAAGTCATCAATCATGACCCCAATATAACCGTCGCTTCGTTTCAAAATCAATTCAGGCTTGCCTTGGATTTTCAGAGCCGCATTGATACCAGCGATAATCCCTTGGCCAGCAGCTTCTTCGTAACCTGACGTTCCATTTGTCTGACCAGCTGTGAAAAGTCCTGAGATTTTCTTGGTTTCCAAAGTCGCACGCAACTGGTGAGGCAAGACCATGTCGTACTCAATGGCATAACCTGTTCGCATCATCTCTGCATTTTCCAGACCTTTAATGGAATGAACCAGCTCACGTTGGACATCCTCAGGCAGACTGGTTGAAAGACCTTGGACATAGACTTCCTCTGTATTGCGTCCTTCTGGCTCAAGGAAGAGTTGGTGGCGTTCCTTGTCCGCAAAGCGCACAATCTTGTCCTCAATCGACGGACAGTAACGAGGTCCCACTCCCTTAACCACACCTGTAAACATAGGCGCACGGTGGAGGTTGTTTTGGATAATCTCATGACTGGTACCATTAGTGTAAGTCAACCAGCATGGCACCTGGTCCTTGACATAATCCTCATCACGTGAAGTATAAGAGAAGTGATTTGGCGCCTCGTCTCCTGGCTGAATCTCTGTCACATCATAGTTGATAGAGGAAGCCTTGACACGTGGAGGAGTTCCTGTCTTGAAACGACCGATTTCGAGTCCCAATTCCTTGAGGTTATCAGCTAGGTTAATCGAAGCTAGACTGTGGTTAGGACCTGATGAGTACTTGAGGTCTCCGATGATGATTTCCCCACGGAGGGCCGTCCCTGTCGTCACGATAACAGCCTTGGCAGCATACTCTTGATGGGTAGCTGTACGAACACCGACAACCTTGTCATCTTCCACCAAAATCTCATCAATCATGGTTTGACGAAGGGTCAGATTTTCTTGATTTTCAACTGTCTTGCGCATCTCCTTAGAGTAAAGCTCCTTGTCAGCTTGCGCACGAAGGGCACGGACAGCTGGACCTTTCCCAGTATTGAGCATCTTCATCTGGATGTAAGTCTTGTCAATGGTTTTGGCCATCTCGCCACCGAGGGCATCGACTTCACGCACAACAATCCCCTTGGCAGAACCTCCGATAGAGGGATTACATGGCATGAAAGCCAGCATTTCAATGTTGATGGTCGCAAGCAAGACTTTACAACCCATACGGCTGGCTGCTAGGGATGCTTCTACCCCCGCGTGTCCCGCACCGATTATAATAATATCGTATTCTTCTGTAAAATTATAAATCATTTTCTCTCCTATTTCTCAAGATGAATGTGTTTTAGTTGGCCGTCCCATTCTGGTAGGGCTGTTTTTAAAAAGGCTGGAACTAGCTGGATATTCTGGAGTTCATCCAAGTCAATCCACTCACAAGGCTGCATTTTTTCGTCTTCCTGCATGGTCAATGGAGCTTCTTCAAGCAAGTTCACCAGATAATGAAACTCGATGTTGTGATAGGAAACACCGTCTTGTTCAAAACGATTTTCAACTACGAAAGCTAGCTGTCCAGCTTGAGCTTTGACACCTAGTTCTTCCTTCACTTCACGGACTACCGCGTCTTCCGTGCTTTCATTGACTTGAATCGCACCGCCGATAGTGTAATATTTACCCTTGTCTTTAGTAACTAGGAGCTTGCCATTTTGGAGAATCAAGGCTGTCGCCCGAACACCAAAAACAGTATTTCCTACTTTTGTCCGAAAGTCTTGTTGAGTCATTTTTATCCTTTCCCTTAAACGACACAAAAACAGTCAAAACTCCAAAGAAGTGCAGGACAAAAAAGCCTGCAACATCCATGAGCTTTGACCATCATTTCTATTGCTTTTATTATTGTAGCAAATTGAGAAAATTTGTCAATCTAAATGTACTATGATTGGCGAATCGCTTCAAAAGCTCCTTTGTCAATCTCAACCGAGTCAGCGAAAGCATCTAAAACAATCCCTCTCACCGGAAACTCCCCTATCTCTTCCGCAGCAAATAAACAGTCCGTAAGAGGCAATTGCAACCAAGAAAATCGGTCATAATAGTCCTTGGGAATGTCCTGAATTTCTATGAAGCAAGGATAAAAGTAGTCGTCTCCCTTTCGCAGAATATCCGGTTTTAGGCGAGCACCTTCTTGTCCGTCACCCCCATCCATCAGAGATGCATTGAAGGGGACCCAGACTTTAGCTCGTTTCAATTCCTTGAACAAGGCTTCAATCGACTCTGTCGTTTTCTCTCTCAAATACTCTTTCTTATAGTCAGAGAGACTCATTTTTTTCTCTTCTTTAGCCGTTTTTTTCTTAAAAAACTGAAACATTCTCTTTCCTCTTAGAAAATCTTAGATGTACTGACAAACCTGTCCATCTCGATAAGCATTGTCAATCAAACCGCCACCTAGACACTCTTCGCCATCGTAAAAGACAACTGCCTGCCCTGGTGTGATCGCGCGTTGTGGCTCTGCAAAGACGACCTCCGCCTTGTCTCCTTTGACATGTACAGTCACCTTAGAATCAGGCTGACGGTAGCGGAATTTAGCCGTACATTCTAGTTTAAATTCCTCTGGCATGTCACGAGTAAAGTGAACTTGACTGGCTTCTAGGCTGGTTGACATAAGCGAGTCATGGTAGAAACCTTGGCCGACATAGAGAATATTCTTGCTTAGGTCTTTTCCGACAACGAACCAAGGGGCATTGTCACCACCGTGTTGGCCACCGATACCGAGTCCGCCACGCTGACCGATGGTATAATACATAAGGCCTGCATGCTCACCCATATCGCGACCATCCACAGTCATCATACGACCAGGCTGGGCTGGTAGGTAGTTGCTGAGAAAGTTTTTAAAGTTCTTTTCGCCGATAAAGCAAATCCCTGTCGAGTCTTTCTTCTTAGCAGTCGCAAGTCCTGCTTCTTCAGCTAGTCTGCGAACTTCAGGCTTTTCCAAATGCCCCAATGGGAACATGGTTTTTTGGAGTTGTTCTTGCCAAAGTTGGCTGAGGAAATAGGTCTGATCCTTGCCATTGTCCACGCCACGAAGCATGTGAACGATGCCATCCTCATCACGCGCCACTCGAGCATAATGCCCAGTCGCTACATAGTCTGCGCCTAAGGTCATAGCATAGTCCAGAAAGGCCTTGAACTTGATTTCCTTGTTGCACATAACATCTGGATTTGGCGTGCGCCCTGCACGGTATTCCGCTAGGAAATACTCAAAAACGCGGTCCCAGTACTCTTTTTCAAAATTGACAGAGTAGTAAGGAATGCCGATCTGGTCTGCCACCGCAGCCACATCCTTGTAATCTTCGGTCGCCGTACAGACGCCGTTTTCATCTGTGTCATCCCAGTTCTTCATGAAGATACCGATCACATCGTAGCCCTGCTCCTTGAGCAAGAGAGCCGTCACCGACGAATCAACACCACCACTCATCCCCACAACAACACGTGTTTTAGAGTTATCACTCATGGTAGGTCTCCCATCTATTCGTTTATTCATACCCTTCAAAATTCTATTCATTATGACTTTCAATAGAATTTCTTTAAGTATAGTCTTTTCGTTTGCTTTTAGGAGTAAAATGGTCTGGGAGACCATTTTAGCCTATCATCTTAAAATGAAAATATGATAGGCAACGAGTCGCAGGCATAACTCGAGTTCGCTCAATCAGTCTGGGAGACTGATTGAGGTTATAAATCAGACAAGCTCAGCTTGCATCTCATTGCGAGTTAACGACGTAATAAAAGATAAACGAAATGACTAGTTCACGATTGAAGGTCGTGTGTGCTTCAACGATTGAAGGTCGCTTGAGCAGTATTCATTATAACACGCTTGCTTGGAGAAGACAAGAAAGAGGCTGATAAATCATCTCAGCCTCTCTTTCATACTTTGCAAATGAATCAATTTTCCCCTTTAAGTTCTTTCTTCGCTTGTTCTATCTGGTATTTCACTTGCTCAAAGCCGGTTCCTCCTAAGGAATTCCGTCTCTGAACAGCGGTTTCTAGGCGCAAGTAGATATAAATATCCTCTTCAATCAAGGGATGGTAGACTTGCAACTCCTTCAAATCCCAATCTTGGATATTTTTACCATGCTTGATAGAGTCTAGAACCAATTTCCCTACTATTTCATGCGCTTCTCTAAAGGGAAGACCTTTTTCTGCCAAATAATCTGCCAGTTCGGTCGCATTCGAAAAATCATTCTCTGTGGATTGCTGCATTTTGGCCTTATTAATCTGCATACTCGATAGCATACCTGCCAACACATCCAGAGAATTTAAAATCGTTTCTACTGTATCAAACATGCCTTCCTTGTCCTCTTGCAAATCCTTATTATAGGCCAGAGGCAAAGACTTCATGACGGTCAATAGTCCGAGTAAGTGCCCGTAAACCCGTCCCGACTTCCCTCGAATCAATTCAGCCATATCAGGATTTTTCTTCTGGGGCATGATAGACGAACCCGTTGAAAAGCTATCAGACAAGCTAATGTACTGATACTCAAAACTGCACCAATTGATGATTTCTTCACAAAAACGACTCATATGCATCATCAAAATGCTGGCATTTGATAGAAATTCTAAGATAAAATCACGGTCGCTCACGGCATCCAAGGAATTGGTATAGGGTTGTTGAAAGCCCAATAAATCACTCGATAATTGACGATCGATTGGAAAAGTTGTCCCAGCCAAAGCAGCTGCACCCAGTGGAGATAGGTCCGTATGTTTTAGGTTAAATGCAAAACGCTCGCTATCCCTTTGAAACATATTGTAATAAGCCATGAGATGATGGGCAAAACTAATCGGTTGGGCGTGCTGTAAATGGGTATAGCCTGGCATGATGGTTTCCACATGTTTTTCAGCCAAATCCAGCAAAACACTGTTCAGATTCGCCAACTTATCCAAGACATGCCCAAGTTGCTCCTTTAGATATAAGTGCATATCCGTTGCGACTTGGTCATTCCGAGAACGAGCCGTGTGCAGTTTCCCAGCCAGAGGACCGATTTTTTCTGTCAGCAACACTTCCATATTCATATGAATATCTTCATTTGCAATATCAAAATGAAGCTCTCCTGCCTCTAAATCTCGCAACAAAGCTTGCAGACCATCTTGGATCTGCTCTGCCTCTTCCAAACTTAAAATACCAGTCTGTCCTAGCATTTGAACATGAGCTAGGGAACCCATCAAATCAAATTTTGCCAGCTGGTGGTCAAAGGAAATACTCGCACCGAACTGTTCTACCCACTCTTCCACAGTGCCTTCAAATCGACCGCCCCATAATTTTGTATTTTTCGACATATCCTGTCGTCCCTTTCTATCGCGTCACTACTCAACATTTTTCTGAACTTCTGAATAAACCTTAGTCGGAAGCCCCCAAAGCTTGATAAATCCAACAGCCGCATCTTGGTCAAAGGTATCCGCACTGGTATAAGTCGCCAAGTTTTCATCGTAAAGAGAATTTGGTGATTTCCGAGCCACTACCTGAGCGTTCCCCTTATAGAGTTTAACTTTTGCAGTTCCATTGACAACTTTCTGTGTCTCCTTGATATAGGCAATCAAAGCCTGAGTTGCTGGGCTAAACCACAGGGCATTATAGATGAGATTGGACAACTCATTTTCGATAATAGGTTTGAAATGAGCCACTTCTCTCACAAGAGTCAAGTCTTCAATCTCCTTATGAGCTACCAATAAAGTCACAGCACCTGGGCACTCATAAATCTCTCTTGACTTAATACCGACTAGGCGATTTTCCACATGGTCAATACGACCGACCCCATGTTTTCCGGCAATTTCATTGAGATTTTGAATCAAAGCAGCCACTTTCATCTTCTCACCATTGAGGGAGATGGGCACCCCGCAGCTAAACTCAATGTCAATAAATTCTGGACTGTCTGGTGCCTCTTCTGGCGAAGATGTGATTCCAAATGCTTCTTCTGGCGCTTGGTTCCAAGGATTTTCCAAGACACCACATTCATTTGCACGTCCCCAAAGATTTTGATCGACAGAGTAAGGATTATCAAGGTCAGCAGGAACTGGAACGCCATTTTCTTTGGCATATTGGATTTCTTCTTCACGAGACCATTTCCACTCACGAACAGGCGCAACTACCTTTAGATTGGGATCCAAAGCTGCAATAGAGACTTCAAACCGAACTTGGTCGTTTCCCTTACCTGTACAACCATGGGCAATTGTGGTTGCTCCCGTCTGATGAGCTATTTCAACGAGTTTTTTTGAAATAAGAGGACGACTCAGAGCAGATACTAAGGGGTACTTTTGTTCATAGTAGGCATGAGCCTGAAGAGCCACTAAAACATAGTCATTAGCAAATTCTTCCTTAACATCAATGACATAAGACTCTACAGCCCCAACCTTGAGAGCTTTATCGTGGATGAACTCCAAATCTTTTCCCTCACCCACATCCATACAAACAGCAATCACATCATAGTCTTTTTTTAACCATGTAATAGCAACTGATGTATCCAATCCACCTGAATAGGCTAAAATGACTTTTTCCTTACTCATTTCTCTTCCTTCTTTCTATTTTTCGATAGAGGCTTTAAAAGCATCGTCAATCAATTTGTCCAACTCCCCAGAATCCTTCAACTTCTGGATGGTTTTGTCAACCGCTTCTTTCAATTCTTTACTATCTTTTTTCATCGCAACAGCGTAGGAATCTTCTTTGTCATTGTCAAAATCAAACTCAGCGATGGCTAGGTCTGGATTATTCTCTACAAATCCTTTCGCCACTGGTTCCTCAAAGATAACCGCATCCAGTTGCCCTGATTTCAAATCTGTTATCAAATTTCCATTTTTAGGAAGTGAAACGAGAGAAGAATCCTGCAAGGTTTCTTTGGCCAGAGTTTCCTGGATAGAACCTTTCTGCGCTCCAACCTTTTTCTGAGCCAAATCCTTGACTGATTGGTAATTCGTTAATTCAGCTTTTCTTACGATAACCTTATTTTTCGAAGTGTAGTAGGGAATTGAAAAATCGTAAACTTGACTTCTCTCCTCCGTTTTAGAAACACCTGATATGGCAAGATCGGCCTTACCTGAATCAAGACTAGCCAGTACATTGTCAAAACTCATTGGCGAGAACTCCACTTCTATTCCTAGTTCCTTTGCGATGGCTTTGGCTAGTTCAACATCTGAACCTACAATCTGATTTTTCCCATCAACCAATTTCTGGTATTCAAATGGAGCAAACTCTGGATTTAGGGCCACCACCAATTTTCCTTTAGCCTTAATGGCTTCAACACCTTGGGATTGAGTGTTACTACAAGCAAATAATAAGGGGAACATAAGCAAACCAAACATCGTCATCAACACCTTCTTCACTTTATTCATAGAAGAGCCTCCTTTTATTTTTATACTTTACTATTGTATAAATAATACTCCTCTCATCCTTGTTTGTCAAGAAAAAACTGTATTTTATTTCATTTTAATCAAGAAAAAGCTTATTATATGATATATTTTTACATATAATAAGCTTATTTATACTATTTGAGTTTTAAAACAGTTTGAAGAATTTAGTCGAAATTATACAAATAGAGCATTACTGAGAAGCTCGTTACACTTTTTGTTATAGAGAAACAAAAAAGAGCCCTAAAGGACTCTTTTATTCTTAATACCAACCGTTGTTAAGCCAGAAGTTCTTGGCAGCTGTCCATGAACCGTAACGTCCTGCAACGTAAGCATCTGCTACACGTTCTTGGTTTTCAGCTGAGTAGTCACCGTTCAAGTATGAATCTGTCAATTGGTAACGTCCGATATAACGTCCGTTTGTAGCTGTGTAACTACCGCCTGATTCTTTTTGAGCGATCCATTCTTTGGCTTCTGCTTCAGAACCACTTACAGTAGAAGCTGCTGCAGTGTTGCTTTCTGCTGCTGGAGCCGCTGGTGTAGCTGGCGCTTCATAGGTTGTTGTTTCAGTTACTTCTTCTGCAGTTTCTTCCGCAGCTGCTGGTGCTTCATAAGTTGTTGTTGAAGCTGCAGCGGTTGCAGTTGCTGTCGATGGAGCTGTTCCTTCGATAACCAAAACTTGGTCAACATAGATAAGATGAATATCTTTGATGTTGTTTTTTGCTGCCAATTTTTCAACAGTTGTGTTGTACTTCTCAGCGATTTCTGAAAGAGTATCACCTGATTTAACTGTGTAAGTCACAGTTTCTTGGGCAGATGCAAGTGATGGAGCAAAGAAAGCAAGCAAAGTTGCTACTCCTGCGATAGTTGTTTTAATTTTTTTAGTTGTTAATGACATATCTAAAAATTCTCCTTTTTATCTATGATACTATTTTACTCCTCGAATGTTACCATTTCTTGACGGTTTTATGTAGAAATATTACAAAAATGTTTTATATTTACCGTTTTAAGGAGGTTTTTGTCACAAAAGACCTTATTTTATACTATCTTTAATCATTTTAAGCTTTTGATAAGGGAAATAAGCGCAGAGGTCCATTCTTTGATATAATAGATATAAGAATCTTTGTAAGGGGAAACAGATGCACTCACTTCGTTTTCAATCTGTCTTTGATATTATCGGACCAGTTATGATTGGCCCATCAAGTAGCCACACAGCTGGAGCTGTTCGTATCGGAAAAATCGTCTCTTCCATCTTTGACGATACACCAACAGAAGTCGAATTCCAATTATTTAACTCATTTGCTAAGACCTACCGTGGTCATGGAACCGACCTTGCTCTCGTCGCTGGTATATTAGGTATGGATACGGACGATTCCGACATTCCAAATAGCCTAGAGATTGCCCATAAACGTGGTATCAAGATTGTCTGGACCATTCAGAAAGACAGCAATGCCCCTCATCCTAATACCACTAAAATTACTGTGAAGAATGAACACAAATCCATTAGTGTGACAGGAATTTCCATCGGTGGAGGAAATATCCAAGTTACGGAACTTAACGGCTTTGCTGTCTCTCTCAACATGAACACACCAACCATTATCATCGTGCATCAAGATGTTCCAGGTATGATTGCCCATGTTACTGAAGCCCTCTCTCGTTTCGATATCAACATCGCTCAGATGAATGTGACTCGAGAAAAAGCTGGAGAAAAAGCCATTATGATTATCGAAGTCGATAGTCGAAGTTGCGAAGAGGCGATTGAAGAAATCCGAAAAATCCCTCATCTCCACAATGTCAATTTCTTTAAGTAGGAGGAAACATGTTTTATTCTATCAAAGAATTGGTCGAGCAGGCGGATCTAGACTTCCAAGGAAATGTCGCCGAACTCATGATTGCGACAGAATATCAACTAACCGGTCGGGAACGGCCAGAAGTTCTCCTCCTCATGGAACGCAATCTAGAAGTCATGAAAGCCTCTGTCGAGCTCGGTCTCAGTGAAAATAAATCCCGTAGTGGCTTAACGGGTGGAGACGCGGCCAAACTAGACCGCCATCTCAAAAGCGGCAAGGCCTTGTCGGACTTTACCATCCTATCAGCAGCCCGTAATGCCATCGCGGTCAATGAACACAATGCGAAGATGGGCTTGGTCTGCGCCACTCCAACCGCAGGAAGTGCTGGCTGTCTGCCAGCCGTTCTCACTGCTGCTATCCAAAAACTTGACCTTAGTCACGAAGAACAGCTGGATTTCCTCTTTGCTGCGGGTGCCTTTGGACTAGTCATCGCAAACAACGCCTCTATCTCGGGCGCTGAAGGTGGCTGCCAGGCCGAGGTTGGCTCTGCCTCTGCCATGAGTGCCGCAGCCTTGACCTTGGCTGCAGGTGGAAGCCCCTATCAGGCTAGTCAAGCCATCGCCTTTGTCATTAAAAATATGCTAGGCCTCATCTGCGATCCCGTCGCTGGTTTGGTTGAGGTTCCCTGTGTTAAGCGCAATGCCATGGGGGCTAGCTTTGCCTTTATCGCAGCAGACATGGCCTTGGCAGGTATCGAGTCTAAGATCCCTGTTGATGAAGTCATCGATGCCATGTACCAAGTCGGATCGAGTCTTCCAACTGCCTTTCGTGAAACAGCTGAGGGTGGACTCGCCGCTACACCTACTGGTCGCCGCCTACAAAAAGAAATCTTCGGAGAATAAGCTTATCTATATCTATTAGGAGAAACTATGCCCTCTATCTCAGCAATCTTTTTTGATCTAGACGGAACCCTGGTTGACAGTTCCATCGGGATCCACAATGCCTTTACCCATACCTTTAAAGAGCTAGGAGTTCCAAGCCCTGATGCCAAAACCATTCGTGGTTTCATGGGGCCACGCCTTGAAAGTAGTTTTGCAACATGTCTTCCCAAGGAACAAATCTCTGAGGCCGTCCAGATATACCGCTCTTACTACAAGGAAAAAGGAATCCACGAAGCCCAACTCTTCCCCCGAATAACGGAATTACTCCAAGAGCTTTCGCAAAACTACCCTCTCTACATCACTACAACAAAGAATACTCCTACTGCTCACGATATGACTAAAAATCTGGGAATCCATCATTTCTTTGATGGCATTTACGGCTCTAGTCCTGAAACGCCACACAAGGCAGATGTCATCCGTTACGCCTTGCAAACGCATCAACTCCATGCAGACCAAGTCCTCATCATTGGGGATACCAAGTTTGATATGATTGGAGCCCAAGAAACTGGCATTAAAAAGTTCGCTGTTACTTGGGGATTTGGAGAAGAAGCTGATTTACTCAGCTATCAGCCTGACTGGATTGCCCGTACCATTGACGATATCATTAGCCAGCTTTAACCATACAAAAATACTCCTAACACTAGTGAACTAGGTTGAGGAGTATTTTTTATATGTTGTTACTATCAGAAGGAATCAACTCCTTGCTTAAGCAGTAATTTGATCCTGTTCTTCAGTATCTGTATCTTCATCCTTCTTACTTGGCCAAGCAAGCATCACAATAAGCGCAATCGGTCCAACGATAGGAACCAAAGCAATGAAGATAAAGGCCCAGTGGAAACCAGCATCCCGTAAGCGACGAACAGTCACGGCGATAGAAGGCAACATGAGAATAGCCGCTAAAAAGAAGTAAAAACCGCTCATAGCTTGTAAACTACGGATTGCCTCCATGTTATATGGACGAGTTGACACTGCAGCATGATATTTCGTATAAGCAGGAAGACAGATTAATAAGTTTGTAAAATAGATCCACCAGTACTCCGAACGAGTCGAACGACCAGTAAAGTTAACATAACCCTTCCAAAAGTTCTTATAAGCATTAAACATACAATAATCTCCTTTATTTTTATTTGTATAGTTTACCATATTTTATCATAATTTACAAGGTCTATCGGGATATCGAGCCAATGAAGTATGCAAAGATTTCTATCGATCTCAACAGTTACTATTCTATAATTTTTCTCGAATTAGAAAACGCTTTATCACACTGTCGCATATCTATACATCTACCAACTGCTACGAATTTCTTTAATGAGGGAAATTTTCATGTGGTAGGTAGATACATCTCTAGTTTGCTATTCTAAAAACCAGCTTTCTGATTTCCTCAGAAAACTGGCGATAGCTGTTTCATTATGAAAGTAGATAGACCCTCTTACTCAGCATGAGTTGTCTCATTTGCAAAGGAAATGATTGCTTCTTTGAGCTCATCTCCGCTGAGTGAACGGAACTCTTCAATCTTTTGATCAATAGCTTCTAGCGGCATGACATTTACCTTACCAACGAAAATCTTGTCCATGACTTGGTTATCAACCAATTCGGTCGAAACCAAGAGTTCTTCATAGAGTTTTTCACCTGGTCGAATACCGACCTCAACAATTGGAATTTCACTTTCCGTGTGCCCACTTAGAAGGACCATTTTCTTAGCCAAGTCATAAATCTTGACTGGTTTGCCCATATCGAGGATAAAGACTTCTCCGTCCTTGGCATAAGCGCCAGCATGGATTACTAGACGGCTAGCCTCTGGAATGGTCATGAAGTAACGTGTCATACGGAAGTCTGTCACCGTTACAGGACCGCCTTCAGCAATCTGACGTTCAAAGACAGGAATCACGCTACCACGACTACCCAGAACATTTCCAAAACGGACTGCACAGTAGGTTGATTTGCTACGTTGGTTAAAGCCAGTGACAATCAATTCTGCCACGCGCTTAGTCGCACCCATAACATTCGGTGGATTGACCGCCTTGTCAGTCGAAATCATGACCATCTTAGGTACTTTGGCTTCATCAACAGCCTTGGCAACATTGTAGGTACCGAGGATATTGTTCTTGAAGGCTTCTTTTGGATTGCGCTCCATCATCGGAACGTGTTTGTGGGCTGCAGCATGATAAACAATGGCTGGTTTGTACTGCTCAAACACCTGCAAGAGACGGTCATAGTCCTGAATATCTGCAATAACAGGAACATAATCAATCCCTTGGAATGTACGGATTAATTCATGATAAACGAGATAGATTGAGTTTTCACCATGTCCAAGCAAGACGATACGCTCGGGATTAAAGCGACTAACCTGACGACAAATCTCCGAACCAATCGAACCACCTGCCCCTGTCACCAGGATGGTCTTGCCTGTAATCTCAGTACCCAGACGCGATTCGTCGAGACGAATTTCCTGACGGCCCAAAAGGTCTGTGATATCAATTTTCTGGAAACCACTGCCTGGTTGATGGAGTCCTTGAACGACTGTCTCAACCTTAGGCATCTTGTAACATTTGACGCCTAGCTTATTACACATCTGCAAGATGCGTTCGTACTCTGATGGGTCAAGTGAAGGGATCGCTACGATAACACGCTCGATCTGGTGGCGTTTAGCTAATTCAGGTAGATTATCATAAGAGCCCAAAACTGGGATCCCACCTAGTTTTTGTCCCTTTTTCTTTTCATCGTTATCCAATATCCCCACTAGCTCAAGGTCGCTAGTTGGATGTTGGTAGCTGTTCATAAAGAGGGCACCACCATCACCAGCACCAATCAAGAAGGTACGACGATGCTCTCCATCTCCACTACCTTGCTTGCGCTTAGAATAAATCAACTGCCAAGTGATACGAGGAAGCAAGATGAGGAAGGTACTCAACAAAATGAAGAGTACGATGAAACGGATAGAAAACAATGGAAGGAAGGCATAGCAGATTCCATAAGAAAGAACACTGCTGAGCATCACTCCGAAAAAGATTTTCATGAAATCCGTAATCTTGCTATAACGACTGATACTAGCATTTAGCCCCCAAAACGCAATCATGATTTGATAGAGGAGGAAGGCTAAAAGAGTGTAGATCACGTAATCCACAGGCGCAGGATTTATAAGGCCATAAAACAAGATATAAGATACGATGATGGAAACCACCATACTCAGAATATCGAATATCCCCCAAAACACTTGTTTTTGCTGTTTATTTAAAATTTCAACCAGATCAATCACATAATCTGTTAGTTTTTTATTCATAGGAATTTACTCCCCCTTAAAAGAGTCAGATGATACTGTTGTTATGATAGCCTAAATCATTCAGTCTATCGGGGCTTACTTTCTCTTTCTTAAAAGTTTGACGAAGATAAACTGACGTACAAAGCCTGGACAAAGTGCAACAATTGCCTGAATGGCTACACTTTTAGCATATTCCATGTAAGAAATTTGCCCTCGCTCAAGCATCCTTTGGCGAGCCTGACGATAGAGTTTAAGGTAACGCGAGCCACCCCGACGCTCAAACATCCCTGCACCGACACGAACCTTACACAAGATTTGATCTAGGTTCCCAGTCTTGGCACCTGCAGCAATCATATTGAGCCAAAGGAGGTCATCCTCCATGTAAAGGCCATCTTCATAGTTGCCCGCCTTGAGGACCATGTCCTTTTTAAACATGACTGTCATATGGTTAAAGGCGCTTCTCATTCTCTGATAAGCCACAATGTCTGCGTGCTGAGTTGGAACACGACGATAAGACACAATCTCATCTGGATTGTAAATGAACTCTGCGATATGCCCGCCTAAGAGATCGAGATCTTCTTTCTCCATTAGCTGAAGCTGTTTCTCAAAACGATCCGGAACGGCTAAATCATCCGTATCCATGCGGGCAATAATGTCATACTGGCACTGTAAAACACCGTATCGAAGAGCCAAGCCTAAACCTTGATTTTCTTCTAAGGGGCACCGTTTCACTGGAATGTCTGACTGAGCTTCCACTTCATCTAGCACCTGATAGAGTTCGGGTGTGAGCGGGCCGTCCTCAACAAGAACAAGTTCGCTAGGTTTCAAGGTCTGGTTTTGAACACTTTTGATAGCATCTCTTAAAAACGTCGGATTTTCCTTTACATAGACCGACATCAAGACGCTGATTTTTTGCTTTTCAGGCACAGTTTTTCTCCAATGTATAGATTTCCTTCCACTATTTTATCACAAAATTTCCTAGTTTCCTATTTTTATATCAAATCAAGGAAAATTCTAGTAAAGAAATCTGTCCCTTTTCACTTTATTTTCACTTTCATTGATTGATCTGTCTTGGCTGTCATTACTTGACATTATAAGGAAAAAACCTTAAAATAAGCTGTTATTAAAATCATCCTATCGAGGTTTTTATGAAAAAACAATCACTCTTTTTTGTTCTAGGAATTGTCTTAATCGGGACTGTTTTACGCTCTCCTTTTACTGCTCTTCCAACCATTTTAGGAGATATCGCTCAGGGACTAGGAGTGGAGGTTAGCTCTCTTGGGATTTTAACCAGTCTCCCTCTCTTGATGTTTGCTCTTTTCTCTGCTTTTGCGAGCCGCTTGGCACAAAAAATCGGGTTGGAACACCTCTTTACTTACTGCCTCCTCCTCTTAACTGTTGGCTCTGTCATTCGGATTTTCAATCTTCCCCTTCTCTATCTAGGGACCCTAATTGTGGGAGCAAGCATTGCGATCTTCAATGTACTCCTCCCAAGTATGATCCAGGCAAATCAGCCTCAAAAGATTAGCTTCCTAACAACTCTCTATGTCACTGCCATGGGAATTTCGACAGCCATCGCTTCTTATCTATCCGTCCCTATCACCCAAGCTAGTTCTTGGAAGGGCCTCATCCTCGTTCTCAGCTTTCTCTGTCTGGTCACTCTGCTAGTCTGGTTACCAAATCATCGCCACAACCACCACCTAGAAAGCCAAAAAGAAAAGCAAGTCAAAGAGAATATTCTAAAAAGTAAAGATGTCTGGGCTATCATTATCTTTGGCGGGCTTCAGTCCTTGCTCTTTTATACAAGTATGACCTGGTTGCCAACTATGGCTGTTAGTGCTGGTATTTCTAATAGTGATGCGGCTCTTCTGGCTTCTATCTTCTCACTGATCAGCATTCCTTTTTCGATGACTGTTCCAAGTCTGACGACTCGTCTATCAGATAGTCACCGTCGAATCATGCTGGCAATTATCTCTATCGCTGGGATGACAGGAATTGCTATGCTCTTGTATCCAGCCAACAACTTTCTCTACTGGTTAGTCGTCCATCTCTTGATTGGAACGGCCTGCAGTGCCCTCTTCCCCTACCTCATGGTTTGTTTTTCTCTTAAAACCAGTTCTCCTGAAAAGACGGCTCAGCTATCAGGACTAGCGCAAACAGGAGGCTACATCTTAGCTGCTTTTGGACCCGCCTTGTTTGGTTACAGTTTTGAACTTTTCCAATCTTGGATTCCAGCGGTTCTTGCCCTTCTAGCCATCGATATCATCATGACTATCTCACTCTTTATGGTGGATCGGGCGGATAAGATCCTCTAAACTTCTAGTTTTTACTAGGAGTTTTTTATATATAAAATTTTTACACATATTTCTTGACAGGGCTTTCATATTGAGATACAATATATTTGAAAAGAGTATATATAAAATTTTTATATAATATAAAGGAGGTTTCCCCATGTACTTCCCAACATCCTCTGCCTTGATTGAGTTTCTCATCTTGGCTGTACTGGAGCAGGGGGATTCTTATGGTTATGAGATTAGCCAAACCATTAAACTCATCGCCAATATCAAAGAATCTACGCTCTATCCCATTCTCAAAAAATTGGAAGCCAGTGGCTTTCTGACCACCTACTCTAGAGAGTTTCAGGGGCGTATGCGCAAATACTACTCCTTGACCAATCGGGGCGTAGAGCAGCTCGTTACTCTAAAGGAAGAGTGGACGCTCTATACCGACACCGTCAACGGCATCATAGAAGGGAGTATCCGCCATGACAAGAACTGACTATCTGACTCAGTTAGAAACCTATCTCCATAAACTGCCTGAAGCTGACCGCATCGAAGCTATGGACTACTTTAAGGAACTATTTGACGATGCAGGTCCAGAGGGCGAAGAGGAACTCATTGCCAGTCTGGGAACTCCAAAAGAAGCTGCCCATGATATCCTCTCTGATCTTCTCGATAAAAAAGTCAATGAAGCCCCTGCTCAAAAGAATGACCGTCAACTGCTACACATTGCCCTCCTGGCCCTGCTAGTAGCTCCTATCGGAATTCCGGTCGGGATCGGCATCCTCATGGCCATCATCGGTATTATTATCGCAGCCGTCTCCGTCATTTTAGCCTTCTTTACCGTCTCTGTGACGGGTATCCTGCTAGGTGGACTCTTTATCGTAGAGAGCTTTAGCGTCCTAGTCGAAGCCAAATCTGCCTTTATCTTGATTTTTGGGGCCGGTTTGCTTTCTATCGGTGCTTCTTCTCTTGTTCTACTGGGTATCTCCTATGTAGCTCGTTTCTTTGGCCTCCTAATCGTCCGCTTGGCACAATGGATTCTTAAAAAAGGAAAGAGAGGTGACAGACATGCGTAAATTGACAAAAGGATTTCTCATCTTTGGTGTGGTTTCTACAATCCTCGGTTTTATCATGATCATTGTAGGCGCGCAGTCCAATGGTATTCAAAGTTTACTTGCCATGTCAAAAGCCCCCGTCTATGACAATCGTATCGAAGAAGTGACCTTTGGAAATGAAGTGGAAAAACTTGATTTGACCCTTGAAGAGCACAGCCTAACCATCACAGAGTCTGTAGATGACAAGATCCATATCACCTATCATCCTTCGGTGTCTGGTCGTCACGATCTGACTACTGGCATGAGTGACAAAACACTGACCGTCACTGACAAACAAGCCTCCCAACATCGCTTTCTAGGTTCAGGAATCGAAGGCCTACTTCGTATTGCCAGCAGTTATTCTCACCGTTTTGACGAAGTCATTCTCTCCCTCCCTAAAGGAAGAAGACTGCAAGCTATCACCGTCTCAGCCAATCGTGGACAAACCAATATTCGTCAAGCCAATCTTGAAAATGCGACAATCAAAACAAAAGGCTATCTCTTAAGACTAACTGAAAGTTCTATCAAGAACAGCACACTAACGACACCTCATATCATCAATATCTTTGATGCCGAATTGACAGATAGTCAGGTCAAGACGGAGGGAGCACACATCTATGCTGAAAATATCCAAGTTCACGGCAAGGTCGAGCTAGAGGCTCATTCAACTCTAAACCTCATTCTCTCCCAGAAAGAGACCGACCGTATCAATCTAGATATTTCTTCTCAGCATGGCGGTATCTATCGTAAACCCAAAGAAGAACATCGTGGACAAAAAGAGAATGAACTTGCCAACCCTTATAAAACGGAAAGAGCAGATATCAAGGACCTGCTCATTGCAAAAGCCAACCAGGATATCTACCTACCTAAAGAAGAGTACTCTTCTCCATCTAGAAACCATTGACAAAAACGCTTTCATCTGCTAGGCTAAAGATAGAAAACGACCATAAAAAGGAGGTTCCACCATGACACAAGAATGGTTTGAAAGTGCCGATCTTGAGAAGAAATCACCTCAGACAAAATCAGAAATCCAGCCCAACGAGCCTGAGACTTCAGAAACTGTGGAGACCGAACTACAAGTAAGCCAAGAAACATCTGTCTCACCTAAAGAGTCGGAAACGCATGAGGAGGAAACTCCCGAAATGACTGAGGAAACCCAAACCGAGGAAGAGGGAGAAGGGAAAACTGAAGAGGAACACAAGCAAGAAAACCCTGCAAAAGAGAAAAGCATCCTCAGCAAGGCTTTAGAAAGCCCCTATATCCCAGATATTGACCCTCGTAAAACAGCCCGGTTCAAAGAAGAAATCGCACTATTTTGGACTTGGCTGCTGGATGCTATCCAAGAACCAACTGCCAGCAAGACTACGGACCAAAAGCATCGTTACAGTGTCTTTGGCCTGCTCACTTTGCTGTCTTCTATTAATCTTTTCTTTAGTATCTATCATATCAAGCACCTCTACTATGGCTATATGGCATCTATTGCCAATAGTTTACCTAACCAGCTCCCTCCTTTAAATCTCTTTGCTGGACTTTCTATCTTAGTCGCTAGCGCTCTATTTTACTTTTCTATCATTTTGGGAGGCTTTACTGTCCGACGTGTGCTGGATCAGGAGAGCGACTTCACATTCCAAGAAGCTTGCGATCGTTACAGCCGACTCTTTGCTATCCCGCTTGTCTTAACGGCTCTAGCAAGTTTCTTTGCACTTTTTGGCGGCTTGCGATTCGCTGGCATCCTCACTCTTCTAAGCATGACCATCTTTGCCCTTGGCAATCTCTTTGTGATTAGCAAGCCAAGTAAGGCTAGTAGCCTTGACCCATTTTATCGTTTCTTGCTAGCTGTCTTACTTGATGGCGCTATTCTCTTACCCTTCTTCATTGCAGAGCTCGCGCTGACAGTTGACTACCTTCGCATCCTGACATTCTTTTAACCAAAATCCCTGCCATTTGTTAATGACAGGGATTTTTATGTTTACTCTTTTTTTGAACCGTGTCTACTTGACGGCTGCCAATTCCTCAAAATTTTTTCCCAAAATGGCTTGTACTTCTAATTGATTGGCATCTAGTTGCTGATAAAATGCTTCTGGTAGCGACTCTAGGAATCTTGCATAGTCCAAGCGAGCGATGGATTCATAGTCTTCTGCTTTGGACCCATCACCAGAAATCGTCACTAGGTCAATCTCCCAAACAAGCTCTTTGCCTGCCAGCTGATCGGTATAAGGAGCTGGTACAAAGGGTTCCTTTGGCAAAATCGTCTTGACTCCTTGGGCTAGGTGATAGATACCGTGCACCTTGTCTTGAGCATCTGGGTAAAATTTCACACTGGCAAGGTAGGCATCAGAGCCTTGAACCTTCTTGACCAACTCTTCAAAATGTGCCAATCCATCCTCAGCCAAAAAGCTCTCGAGGTATTCCTTATTGAGATAGATAGGGGCCAAGAGCCCTTGGCAATATACTAGACGAGCCGCTTTGTCAGATAGATAATGCTTGACCGTTTCTCGGAAATAAGCTTCAAAATCAAAGCCTTCTAGCCCTTCTACCACTTGCCCCAACTTGTTTGATAGGGCTTGGAGGAGAGCTTCTACAATCTCCCAGTCCGCTCTGGTAAGGAAGTCTGGAATCACCACTTGATAGCCTTTTCGGCTATCCGCATAGTTCACCTTGAAGAGAAATTGCGACTGACCTACAATCCCACACTCGATATACTCGAGACGATTGAGGGGCTGACGGAGATAGACCGCATCATAACTGTGTGACTCCAAGCCCTCCACCAAGGCCAAGATAGACTTGGCAGTCAAGACCTCCTGTTGTCCTAGAATGCTTTCTTTATTTGGGATAAAAAATGTTTTCGCCATAACTGGCCTCCTTTGAAATCGTTTACATATAGTATAACCTATTTTCCTGAAAGATACAGAAACAAATTTTAGATTTTTAGATAAAAAGCATAGAAAAACAGCCCCTAAGGGCTGTTTGCTTTATACAGTAGCGACTTGATCCAAGCTTTCACCGATAGCTGCTAGACGCTCGATCACTTCTGCTTGTGTCAATTCATTTTCTGAGACGTAGCGGTTGCGTGGGTGAACACGGCACTCGTGTGAGCATCCACGAAGGTACTTGTCTTCATTTTCTTCTGATGTTAGGATACGACGGTTACAGAAGGGATTTCCACAGTTGACATAACGTTCACATGGTGTTCCATCAAACCAGTCTTTCCCTACGATGGTTGGGTTGACATGGTTAACATCAACGGCGATACGCTCGTCAAAGACGTACATTTTCCCATCCCAAAGTTCACCTTGGACTTCTGGGTCTTTACCGTAAGTTGCGATTCCTCCGTGCAATTGGCCGACATCTTTATAGCCTTCACGGACCATCCAGCCTGAGAATTTCTCACAGCGAACTCCACCTGTACAGTAAACCACAACACGCTTGTCCATGAATTTTTCCTTGTTGTCACGGACCCATTGTGGCAACTCACGGAAGTTGCGGATGTCTGGACGGATAGCCCCACGGAAATGTCCTAGGTCGTACTCATAATCGTTACGTGTGTCAAGAACCACTGTATCTTCGTCAAGAAGGGCTTCTTTGAACTCTTTTGGAGACAAGTAAGCACCTGTTGTTTCAAGTGGGTTGATGTCGTTGTCAAAGTCATTGTCTTCCAAACCAAGGTGGACAATTTCTTTCTTGTAGCGAACAAACATCTTCTTGAAGGCTTGTTCACTTTCTTCGTCAATCTTGAACCAGAGGTCTTCCATACCTGGGAGGCTGTGAACGTAGTCCATGTATTTTTGAGTTGTTTCGTAGTCACCTGAAACAGTCCCGTTAATCCCCTCGTCAGCGACGAGGATACGGCCTTTGAGACCGATTGATTTACAGAAAGCCAAGTGATCTGCCGCAAATTGCTCTGCATTTTCAATTGGAGTATAGAGGTAGTAAAGTAAGACACGAATATCTTTTGCCATAAGATTTGTTCTCTTTTCTATTCTTAAATTTTCAGAATTTTTCATTCAACTATTCTAGTATACCCACTTGAGAAAACGAATGCAATTTATTTGACCGAAAATTATATAGAGAGACCTACCACTGCACTTCATCAGTAACCATAGCGAATCGCAGATAATTCTCTCAATTTTTTGATTTGCTTAGCTTGACTTTCTGACAAACCCAGCTTGTTATCAATCAACACACGTGAGATGTCAACGTTCATTTGGCTCAGAATAAATGGAGTAGAGGTTCCATCGTCCTTTAATCGTTTTTGATAAATCACTAACTGATTTTTCAGGGGAGCAAGTTGAGGCGCAACCTTTATATCTTCCAATAGATGATCAATGATGATCATGGCTTCACAACGTCTTTCACTTCCTCCAGCAAACCATTTTAATGGTGTCATACTCATTTCCCTCCTGAAATTCGCTTATAAATTGAAAAACTATAATTCCTAACTCTCCAGCCAGTATTTTACCCAAACACCCTATGTAAAAAAGTCAGCAAAAATGGCAAGGTCGCTACAATATTATTGATTACATGCACCGCATAGGAAGGATAAATGCTCTTGGTATAACGGGTCAAACCAGCAAAGATGATTCCAGATGTTGTAAAAACGAAAATATCTAACAGACTAGGCAGGCTTGAAAAATGAGGGAGAGCAAATAAAATAGAAGGAAGAAGCAAATCAAGACCAAATCTCGAATCTTTAAAAAAGGCGTGTTGCAGTAATCCTCTATAGATTAACTCTTCCATCAGTGGAACCAGAAAGAACAGGGCTATATAGATACCTAGCTCTGCAAAGTTAGTCCCACTATAACCAATCAATACAGCCCAACCTTCCGCAGTTGACTGAACATGTTTAGCTGTCTGAACGTTAAAAGAGATCTGGAGCACTACCACTAATACTGTCAAAATCGAATACCAAAGCCATTTTTCTCTTGGAATGTGAAAGAGATAACCATGGCCTGTCTTAACCAGAATCCAAATCATGACTCCGATAAATAGCAAACTCAAGATATTTTGAATCCAGAAGAAATTGCCTATCTGGGAAGAAAATTGCCAATAGTTTTGGACAATAAGCGTCAGCTGAGAAAGGCCAAATACGAAAAATAGGTAAGAGAAGACAGCACTCATTTTGAAAAGAAGGCGATATTTTTTCATAATAAATCCTCTATAGATGTATGTGTATCACATCGTATAAACCCTCAGAACCACTGTTTTCATTTTTACATCCTAAAAATCACTACCTCCCCTAGAGAACTAAGGAAGGCAGTGATCACATTTTTAGGAATTAGGAATGAATACACGAAATCAATCGATCTTATGATTTTTTGTTTTTCAAGAATTCGTCGTATTGTTTTTGCATTTCGTTCAATACTTTTTCGTAGGCACCTTCAGATTTCAATTTTTCCATTAATTCTGGGATTGCTTTATCTGGGTCTACAGTACCAGTGTTGATAGCTGTATCGAATTGTTGCATTGTGTTAGAAATGGCTGAGATTTCAGATTTCACATTGTCAGTGTTAAAGATGAATCCAAGTGCTGGAGATTCTTTAGCTTCTGCCAATTGTTTCTTAGAATCTTCGATTTGTTGGTCTGTAACGTTTTCGTTGATGTAAAGAATCCAGTTGTTACCAGTGTTCCATCCACCCATGTGAGTATTTCCTTTGTAGCCATCAAGGACGCGTACACGGTTTTCTTTACCTTGAATTTTTTCCCAGTTCTTGCCTTCTGGACCGTAAACAAGACCGTTCAAGAGTTCTGGGTTCGTGTTCAAGAGGTTCAACACTTCCATTGATTTTTCTTTGTTCTTAGAGTTGTTTGAAATGACAAAGTTAGCAACTTGTGTTGTTTGGTTTTTCTTGATAAAGTTAGTGATTGGTTTGATTTGGATATCTTTGTTAGCAACACGTGAGAGCAAGCTGTTACCATAGTCAGCTGGTCCTACTGTTTCTTCACGAACGAACCAAGTATCTTGTTGAAGGTCAAATGAAGTGTCGCTTGTTGCTACGTCTTTTGGAATGTATCCAGCTTCATAGAATTTGTGAAGAGTCTTCAAGTGTTCTTTGAAACGAGGCACTTCGTAACGGTTTACAATCTTAGTAGTGTCTCCTTCAAGGTCGATAACAAATGGAAGTCCATTTGGTACTGGGTAGTCAAAGTTATCAGATGGGATAAAGTTCTTCGTAACCGCAAATGGTACTACATCTGGAGCTTTTTCTTTGATTTGTTTCAAGACTGGCTCAAGTGTTTCGTATGAAGTTACACCTGAAATATCGATACCGTATTTAGCAAGAAGAGTTCCGTTGAAGGCAAAGTTTTGAGATGATGCAACGTTAGCTGCAACTGGTACTGCATAGATCTTACCGTTTACAGTGTTCCCTTTGATGTAAGCTGGGTCAAGTGCTTTGTAAAGCTCTGCTCCTTCTTTTTTATACAATTCAGTCAAGTCAGCATAAGCACCTTTTTGAGCATTTACGACATAGTTAGACGCAAATGCGATATCATAGTTTTCACCAGATGATGTGATAACAGACATTTTCTTATCATAGTCACCCCATCCAAGGTATTGGATATCCAATTTAGCACCGACTTTTTCTTCGATGATTTTGTTTGCATTTTCTAGCAATTCATCCAAGTTATCTGGTTTGTCACCGATTTGGTACATTTTGATTACAGGTTTTTCACCTGAAGTAGTATCTGCAGCTTTTTTGTTGTTACCTGTAAGGTTTCCACAAGCAGCAAGACCAGCAGCCAAAGCGACTACGCTAGCAGATGCAAAAGCATATTTTTTCCAGTTTTTCATGATAAAAACTCCTTTTTTTATTTTTAAACTTATAAACGATTTAATGATTTTTAACTTCAATCGCTATGATGAAGTTGGGAAGGGAGAAACGGTGTTTCTCAGCAAGTGCTATTCTTTCACACCACCGATCGTCAAACCTTTAACAAAGTAGCGTTGGAAGAATGGATACAGAATCGCGATTGGAAGGGTTGCAACCACAACCATGGCCATACGACCTGTTTCTTTTGGTAGAGCAACTCCCAGTTGGCCAGATAGGCCGACTGCTTTTGCAATGTAGTCCATATTTTGCTGGATTTGCATAAGCAAATATTGCAATGGATACAAGTTATCACTCTTGATATAAAGAAGGGCGTTGAACCAGTCGTTCCAGAAACCAAGAGCTGTCAAAAGCGTGATAGTTGCGATACCTGGAAGTGACAATGGCAAACAGATCTGGAAGAAGATCCGAGCTTCACTGGCACCATCAATACGAGCAGATTCGAGAATGGCTTCTGGAATAGTCTTCTTGAAGAAGGAACGCATCAAGATGATGTTGAATGGTGAGAGGAGCATTGGAACAATCAAGGCCCAAACGGTATCACCCAGTTGAAGCAAGCGAGTGACCACAATATAGCCTGGTACCAAACCAGCATTGAACAACATACTAAGAAGAGCGAAGATCGTGAAGAATCTGCGGTACTTAAAGGTTGTCCGTGAGATGGCGTAGGCATAAGTGGTTGTAATGAAGACGTTGGTCACTGTTCCGACTACGGTTACAAAAACTGAGATAAAGAGCGCTTGGAGGATCTTATCTTTAAACTGAGCTAGGAACTGGAATCCATCTACACCAAACTTCGAAGGGAAAAAGCTATATCCATACTGGAGGATGCTCTTTTCATCTGTCACCGAAATGATGATAACGAAGATAAAGGGCAAGATACAAGAAAGAGCTATCAAACCAGAGATGATACTAAAGAAGATATCTGCTTTCTTACTGAAGGAGTGAATGCCGACATTATCGATTTTTTCTTTTTTAATTTTCTTTTCTGCCATATTCTCCTCCTTTCTAGAACAAAGCTGAGTTTGGATCGACTCGTCTTGCAAGCAAGTTTGATAGGATAACCAGAATCAAACCGACAACGGATTGGTAAAGACCGGCTGCTGAAGCCATACCGATATCTGCTGTCTGAGTCAAACCATTAAAGACATATACATCCAAAACGTTGGTTACATTGTAAAGCTGACCAGCATTGTGCGGGATTTGATAGAAGAGACCAAAGTCTGCACGGAAGATATTTCCGACTGCAAGAATAGTCAAAACTGTCACAAGTGGAGTCAACTGAGGAATGGTTACGTTGCGAATACGTTGCCACTTGCTCGCCCCGTCCACTGTTGCTGCTTCGTAGTAGGTTGGGTCAATTCCCATGATCGTCGCATAGTACATGACACTGCTATATCCAAATCCTTTCCAAATACCTAGGAAAAGGAGAAGGTATGGCCAAATGCCTAAGTCAGCATAGAAGTTGACTTCCTTCATGCCAATGGATGTTAGGAAATGGTTGAAGACCCCTTTGTCAATGTTTAGGAAGGCATCTGTAAAGAAACTAATGATAACCCATGACAGGAAGTAAGGGAACAACATAGACGTTTGGAAAATCTTAACCATTCTCTTAGAGCGGAGCTCGCTGAGGATGATGGCAATCCCTACTGATACAATCAAACCGATAAAGATAAAGCCAAGATTGTAGAGAACGGTATTTCGAGTGATGATAAAGGCATCTTTTGAACTAAACAAGAATCTGAAATTATCTAACCCGACCCATTTACTATTCACAATACTATCTATGAAACCATTACTGGTCATATGGTAGTCTTTAAAGGCGACCACATTCCCAAATACTGGAATGTAAAAGAATAGAATCAACCAGAGTGCCCCTGGTAAAACCATCAAGAGAAAGATCCAGTTATCTCTCAAGGTCTTTGAAAACTTTTTCATAATTTCCTCCCTTTTTATTCCTAAAAACTGATTTCATCGAATTTTTAGGTTTGATAACGATTACATTATTAGTATACTCCTATTTGAAGGTCAGGTTAAACTACTAATTATAGAAAAAACTCCACAAATTATTTTTTGTGGAGAAGTTTTTTATAAGAAATAGGTTTCACGAGAAACACTCTGACTCGGAAAAAAGACCTTTAAGTCGTATAAATCGTCGATGCTGTCGCAATAGTATGCCACTGGTTGGCTGTTGTGGCTGCGAAGTCCTTATCTGCGTAGAAGTCAGTAAATGGTAGAATTTCAACTTCTAGCTCGTCGATGCGGTCAATCTGATCAGACAGATAAGCCTCTATACGGCTTTCTGCTCGTTTGATACGTTGCAAAAGTCCGCCCATACGGATATCGACTGTATCCAAACCAAAGACCTTGTTTTCTTTCAGCCATTGTTGACTAAAGAGTTTGTGGAAAGTTTCAATCTCACTTCTAAGTTTTGGTAATTCTTGTCTTGCGATTTCTCTCAGACTTTCTTTATCGTTTACTTGGTAGGCCTGACGAAGGCGTCGTCCCACATCGACTTTACTACTTAAAATCTGGTTCAACTGGGTCTGAGTTTCAAAGAGGTAAGCATAATTTCCTGCTTTTTCTTTGATTTCAGCAAGCGTCTCAGCGGCCTGAGCGAAGTGCGGTTTGTCCTGTTCAGGTGTTATGTGTCTGTCAAGAATCGGACAGAGAACATCCTGATAAAAAACATAGCGGTTGGGATTGATACCACTGAGATTACCTGGCAGGTCTGGCAAAAGGTTAGCTAGGTCAATCTGCATGAAGTCCTCAACTGATAGACCTGTATTGGTCTTGAAGTTAGCAGACAAACGATCTAAGTCATTGCGGTAGCTGAGTTCTGCCCAGATTTGCAGACTTGGTAGGATAGAGAATTGGGCAGTTTCACCACCATTGTCCCCCCAACCCGTTACAATGACTTCTTTGATGTCATTAGCACGACAGGCTTTGTTGGCTTCAAGAGCAATAAGACGGCTGAAATGGTTGTGTGGGGTAAAACCAATCCACTTCCAAGCACCACCTGCAAAGGCGATATCTTGGCTAATCTTGTGGTGATTGCGGAAGTTACGGTTGTACTTTTCTTCGCTATCTTGGTAATAATCCCAATAAACCAAGGTTACACGATCTTTGAGACGGTCTAGGTAAACATGAGTTTCCTCAGGAATTTCCACATCACGGTCGTACTGGCCATCTGCTGACATGAGTTTGAAGAACATGTCACTCCACATTTGGCAGTGGAAACCATACTTATCGGCAATATCCAGCACGCGCTCCAAGTGTTGACACATGAGGAGACTACGGTCCACAACACCGTTCAAAATGAGGTAGCGCCCCAAACCAACCAAGTGAGCCTCGTCCATCCCGATATTGACCTTGCGAGTCTGCAGTTTAGATAGAGTGGCAAACATGCCATCAATCAAATCATAAACCTTTTCTTCACCGATAAGGAGAATGTCCTCTACATCACGGAGTTCTTGCACTTCTTTGACACCCCATTTGACGAAGGCTGACAAGTGGGCCAAGGTCTGGATACAAGGCACAAAGGTCATATCAAACTGCTGGGCATAGGCTTCGATTTCCTGTAACTCCTCTGCTGAATAAGCCCCGCGGAAGTAACCAAAGTATGGCTGCCCCTCAATCTGATAGGTGTCTTCCATGTAGAGCTCGAAGGTCGAGTAACCCATGAGAGCCAAGACTTCAATCATCTGCTTGGCAGATGCGACATTGAGCACGGCATTGCGCGAACAGTCTGCCATGTAGGCTAAATCTTCATAAGCTGCCTGCTCCTCAATCGCTACTTTGTCAGCTTCTACTAGAGCTGTTGCCAACAAGGACAAGGCGCGGTAAAGTTGGTGAGGTTTGCGATAGGTTAGTTGATAGTGTCCACCTTGACCTATAATCGAGATAGACGTTTGATCAGACTGAGCGACTGCAACTTCCACATCTGGTAAAGAGATATGTTTTGTCAGCAAGTCGATTGCCTGCGTTTGTTTGGGACTAAGTCCTGTAAATCTTACCACTGGTTTTCCTCCTGTAGCCAGTTGACAAGGGCACCGTAGAGATTGGCATCTGCGTGATAGGTGCATGCCTGGATAACTGGTGCGACCGTGTATTCTTCGTAGGTCTCGACAAAGTTATCGACAGCCTTCTTGACACCTTGGATAAAGTCTGGATTTTGGCTGATAGACCCACCCAGGCTAATGACATCTGGATCGATCAGATACTGGATATTGAGCAAGCCTTGCGCCAAATTGCGGTTCATGCGCTCAATGGCTTCTTGGCAAAGGGCATTTCCTGCTGCAGCTTCTTGGTAAATCTTGCGTCCATCCCAGTCAGTCTGACCAGATTTTTCAATCACGTATCGAGCCATGTTTCCTGTAGAGGCTAGTAGCGACCAGTTGTTGAGTTTTTCAGCTGGTTCAATGGTTGTCATATAGCCAAACTCACCACCTAAGCCGTGGCGACCACGGTGAAGTTTGCCATTGATAATCATAGCTCCGCCAATTCCTGTCCCAATCACGACACAGGCCGCATTTTCAATCTCTGGGTGAGCCAGCAGTTCACTAAGTCCAACACAGTTGGCATCATTTTCTAGATGGACAGGTAGCTGATGATGAGCAAGAGCCTCATACCAAGAAAAGCCATGGATGTAAGGTACGGCACTAATTCCCTCAATCACACCAGTTTCTTGATTGACCGCGCCTGGAACGCTCATAGCAATGCCCTTATAATCTTGTTCTGCCAAGCGTTGGTCTAGCCAAATCAGTAAATCCTCCAAACTTTCTGGCGTCGGAATACTTGTCTTATCTAGTATTTTTCCATCAGGAGTCAGACTGGCAAACTTAATCCCAGTCCCTCCGATATCAATGGTTGCAATGGTCATTGTTCTTCCCATAAAAAGGGGCGACTCAGTAGTTCATCCTAACTCTTTCGCCCCTCCTTTCTATCTCATAGTATTCTTTAAAACTGTTAAATGTCTTCTTTTTTGATCAATTCTGTACGAATTTCTTGTGGCGCTAATAGTCCTGAATGAACGGGATATGGTCGCTCAAGTAAGTCAAGAATGGTTTGTTGGTGTTCAGATATGCGCACATTTTCTTGGCTCATATTGTAGTAACGAAGTACATATCCTTCTTCATTTTCAGCTACCTTAAAGGCTGTCGGGCAGACTTGTGGCAAGCTGAGCGCCGCATGGCTCAAGAGGCTACCAGTCGCTGCCACACTTCCTTCTTGTTTAGTAAGCTGAAGACTAGTAAATGGTGTTTGGAAGGCTTTGGCACGACGGAAGGCTGAGAAGCGTTCCCCTGCTTGGTGGCACTCAAGTGCAAACTCGACTTCAAACTCACGCAAGCACTGAGCCTCTGGTGTTGGGAAGTAACCCCAGTCACCTAACTCACCTGAGGCACGAAGAATGGTCACGGCAATGGTATCGTCTCCAAGGATTTCATACTCGTGCAATCCTTTATTAGCCACTGTCACCCCTTTTTCATCATCATACAGACTGACGAAGGCTTGTTGGTGTTGAGGATTTTCAGGATTTTCCCAAGAAGCAGCTGGTTTGTTTGGTCGTGTCACCACCTCATAAATGCTTTCCGAATCATTGCTTGGACGCGTATTATGAGTCTTAACCAAGAGACGGATACGGTGGTCCTTGGCTGTGTTAGTAAAGCGAGTCTTGAAACGAATTTGTGGATTGTCAACAAAGACGGTCATCTCTGTTTCCATAGGAAGGGTTGTCAATTCTTCTGAGCGCCCAGCTTCACGCGTCATAAACTCGATGATTCCTCTTTGTTCCGCATCCAGTTTTTCGTCTGCACTTACTGGAATTGTCAATTCATGCTTGAGCAAAATCTTGGCAAAACGAGCTGTATTTTCCAAGACTTCACAGCCTTTGAGTTCTGCGTAGATAGGCTCTGTTCCTTTTGGTTGGAAGTAGATATACTCATTTCCGATATCACCACGGTCTTCAAAGCGAATAACATCTTCATAAGCTTCATGAGTTGTCTTGTCGTAGACCGTGATGTTTTCATCCACACTGACCGTTACAAATGGCGTATCAATCACTCCGTTTTGGTAAATACCGTCACGGTGTTCTTGTTCTCCTTCGAGCATTTGGAAGGTTGTCCAAGAAAGTGGTGCCAGATGAACAGGTACTGTCACGCGCACTTGTCGAGCGATGCGAGCCTGACGGAACTTATCTTTTGGCAAATCATACTCAAAGTTAGCTCCCAGATCTTCGATTTTCGCTTCTACAGCATGCCCTTCTAAGTCTTCGACACGGTAGTTTGGCAAGGTCAAGGCTGCCATTTTCTTATAGCCTTCTGTTGGGTGCAATTCTTTGAAATCACAAGTCGCCACATCAATCACGGTGCTGACCGTATCAACCTTGTCATGCAAGCCTGTGTTAATGACGGTAAATAGATGGTCGCTTTGCGCTTCGTGGGTTGCTATTTTGCTCTTCCACTCGTTGAGAAGGTTGGTCTTAACGAAGTTTCCAACTTGGTTGACCTTGGCAAAACGCGTTTCCATCTCACGGTGAACTTCGTCAATACTACAGCCACAGATACTATCATGTGGCGCATTTTGTAGAAGGACTTTCCAAGCATAGGTCAACTGGTCCTTATGGTTGTGCCCACCAGTGATGACAGTCAATGGCTCCACTACTTGTTCTAGGAGGTTGCTATTTTCTTGGAAAGCTTGTTTGAGGTAAATACGGGATGAAGAAGTGTTAGCAAGTGTGTACCAACCATCTGTTTCTTGACTGGTCAACTCACCCGTAACGGTAGATAGTTGCTCAGGTAGAGCACTTTCTACTGCATGGACATAGTCATCAAATGAACTATGAACAAAAGTCACATCTGGGAAGAGTTCATTGGCCACACGAATGGCTTCGCTCAGATTTCGCTGTACAGGCTGGTGGTCACAGCCGTTCATCATCAACCATTGATTGGTCGAAGCGTAGTCACGCACGTCTGACAGTTTTTGTTTCCAAAAGGCCAAGGCTTCGTCCTTATCAACTGGGATTTCATTCCCGTTACTGTACCAGTTAGCAAAGAGGATACCGAGAACACGACTTCCGTCCGCACCCTGCCAGTACATTTCTGAAAACTGAGAAGTAAACTGCTCATCTTCGAGGACTTGGTTGTCAAATCCAATCGGCTTGACACCACGCCCAAAGGCTGCCACATGAATACCTGATTTTTGAAGGATTTGGGGAGCTTGTCCCATATTTCCAAAGGTATCTGGGAAGTAACCAATCTGGGTTGATTTGCCCCATTTTGCACATTCTGCTTGACCAATCAAGGTATTGCGGACGTTGGCTTCACTTGAAATCAAGTAATCATCCTGCAAGATGTAAAAGGGACCAATTTTAAGTTTGCCCTCGTCAATGTAACGTTGAACCTTATCGCGATTTTCAGGACGAATTTCCAAGTAGTCATCCAGGACAATGGTTTGTCCATCCAAGTGGAAACTCTTGAACTCAGGGTCATTTTCAAAGAGATCAAAAAGATTGTCAAACAATTCCACCAACTGCATCCGGTGGCTTTCAAAAGGCAAGTACCACTCACGATCCCAGTGACTATGTGAGATAATATGTACAACAACATTTTCCATGAAGTAAAACCTCATTCTAAATTAAATTTTTATTTTTAACGTTTTAAATGTGAATTTGTGATTCTTTCCTAGAATCAGTTGAGCGAAAGCGTGCTCCTTATACTCAATGAAAATCAAAGAGCAAACTAGGAAGCTAGCCGCAGGCTGCTCAAAGCACTGCTTTGAGGTTGTGGATAAACTGACGAAGTCAGCTCAAAACACTGTTTTGAGGTTGCAGATAGAACTGACGAAGTCAGTAACATCTATACGGCAAGGCGAAGCTGACGTGGTTTGAAGAGATTTTCGAAGAGTATTAACGGATACCCAGGTAATCCAAGACTAACTCACAGAACATCATGTTGGCCCATGAGAACCATTCGCGAGAGTAGAGCGTTGGATCATCTACGTGGAAGCTTTCGTGCATGACACCTGTGCCACCATCGCAGGCAACGAGCTGATCGAGCAAGAATTTCTTCTCCGCCTTATCTCTTGTTGTCAAGCCTTGGATAGAAAGGGCAATCGGCCAGATATAGCGATAGAAGGTGTGAGAACTTCCGAGTCCACTAGCATATTCACCTTGGTAGAAGTATGGATTTTCTGGGCTCAGAATAGTGCGACGAGTTGCTTGATACACTTCATCATTGACATCGCAGTAGCCCAGATAAGGCGCCGCCAGCAGACTTGGTACATTTGGGTCATCCATGATGCTAGCATTCCCTAAACCATCCACTTCAAAGGCGTAAATCTTTTCACCCTTGCTGTTGGTTGTGTAGGCGTAATTTTCGATGCCTTCTTGGATTTCAGACTGGAGACGCTTAGCATCTGCAATAATACTCTCGCTATCAGCTAGGTCTAGTTCTGCAAAGATTTCTTGCACGTAACCCAAGACTACTACAGCAAACATATTTGACGGAATCAAGTAGCTATACTGGCAGCAGTCATCACTCGGTCGGAAAGCTGACCAGGTCATACCTGTCACTGCAAAGTCAGGTCCAAATCCATCATTTACCAAGGTGTCTTCCTTGCGGTCCGTATCACGGACAAAACGATAAGGAGAGTTCTTATGGTCTTGTTCCACTGTCCAGAGGTGAAGAATTTCCTTGGTCGCTGCGACAAAAGTCTCATCAAACTGACTGGTCTCGCCAGTCTCTTTCCAAAGGAGATAAGCCAGCTGCAAAGGATAGCAAAGCGAGTCCACCTCATACTTGCGTTCCCAGATCCAGCCGTTAAGATCTGTGTGGTCAGTCTCGTGGTGGCCCTTCCAGTTCTCCTCAATGTTAAAGGAGTTGGCATAAGGATCCTTGAGCACCAAGGTCATCTGACGCTTGACCAAACCTGCAATGGTCTGACGCAAGAGAGGATCTCTTTTAGCCACATGAAGATAGGGTCTGAGTTGGGCCGTCGAGTCACGAAGCCACATGGCAGGAATATCCCCTGTCAATACAAAGGTTGAACCATCTTCTAGAATCTCAACCGTATTGTCCAAGGTGTCGGTATAGCAACGCTCAAAGACATCCACCCACTCCGGATGGTCCTTGGCACGCTCTGCTACTTCATCCAGCCATTCTCTGACGATTTCTTTAGAATAAACCATTTTTAATTTTTCCTCTTTCAAACAAGTTTCATGTTCAGTATATAGTTTTTGAGACAGAAAATACATACACAAATGATAGTCATTTTTCTACAAAATTGCTTACTTTCGAACCCCATATCTAAAGGTCTCATTTTTCTGATATAATGTAGAAAAACAGCTAAAGGAAATACCATGAAACCACTACTCGAAACCATCGATACCCGCTTTGGTACTGCTAGCAAGCATGCCTTCTCTCGGGGAAATACCCTACCATACACAGGCGTGCCTTTTGGGATGAATTATTTTGTGCCCCAGACCAGTGACCAGGAGAGAGCTTGGTTTTTCGATCCGCATCTGCCCATTTTTCAGGGGATTCGATTAACCCACCAGCCCAGTCCTTGGATTGGCGACTACTCTTGGCTCCTTCTGACACCAGTCATAGGCCAGCTAGGTGGAGACAGTCTCTTCCATCGTCAGTCTTCCTATGATAGGGATAAGGCCTCTTTTCAACCTCACTATCTGAAGATTTTCTCCCTGCGCTATCAGATTGAAACCCAACTGACACCGACTTGCTATGGTTCTTCTATTCGCTTGGAGCAAAAGCAAGGCAAAGCCCTCTCCCTCTATCTTCATGCAGCAGATGACTTGACAGTCAAGCAAGTAGATGAGCGGACTCTGGCCCTAAGACAAGAAGGTAAAACAGAGACCAACAAAAATCCGCTGATACTGTTTACTGCTTTACAAATGAATACGGATATTCTTGCTATCACACAAGAAGAGGGAGACTGGCGAATTGACTTAGCAAGGAGTCAAGCCGAGATTCAACTAGCAACTTCTTTCATATCGCCTTCTCAAGCTCTGCTTAATCTACCTCAAACGGACTTTGACAGCTGTAAAGCAAATGCCCAAGCAAACTGGGAAAATCTCCTCCACCGTTTTGATATCGTGGAGACAGGGGAAACCGACCGGACCTTCTTTGACCACTGCCTTTACAGACTCTTCCTCTTCCCACAGACTTTTTATGAGGTTGATGAATCAGGGCAAGCCATCCACATGGATCTGGCTACTGGTACTGTCAAACCCGGCGTCCTCTTTAGCAACAATGGTTTCTGGGATACCTTCCGCACCACCTTTCCCCTCTTTGCCCTTATCATACCGGAACACTATCACCGCTTTCTAGAAGGTTTCCTCAATAGCTACCGCGATACTGGATTCCTTCCAAAATGGCTGGCTCCAGATGAACGTGGCATGATGCCTGGTACTCTATTGGACGGCATTATCGCAGATAGCGCCTGCAAGGATATGGCTCCCGACTTGGAAGAAGAACTCCTCCAAACCATGCTGGAGACAGCCACTAAATCCGACCCTCTCGGCATCAATGGTCGTCACGGACTAGCCCAATACCAAGAATTAGGTTATCTTTCTACCGACCACAACGAAAGTGTCAGTCACACCCTTGACTACGCCTATAGCGATTTTTGTATCGCCAACTGTGCCGAAAAGCTTGGTCAGAATGACATCGCGGAAACTTATAGAACTTCGTCACAAAATTACCGCCATCTATTTGACGCTGAGACAGGTTACATGCGAGCCCGAGACAGCCAAGGCAACTTCCGTCCTGACTTCTCTCCCTATAGTTGGGGACGCGACTACGCCGAATGCTCTGCCATTCAAGCGACTTTAGGCGTACTCCATGACATCCCAGGCTTAATCCAGCTTATAGGTGGAAAAGAAGCCTTCAGCAATTATCTTTTGAAAGCCTGTCAGGACGCTCCTCTCTTTGAAACCACCGGCTATGGTTACGAGATTCATGAAATGAGCGAGATGGCAACAGCTCCCTTTGGACAACTCGCCATCTCCAACCAGCCTAGCTTCCACATACCTTATCTCTTTCGCTACAGCGACTACACTGACTACACTGCTCTACTCATCAAGACGCTCCGTCAGAAAGCCTTTCACCCAAGCTGGCAAGCCTATCCTGGCGATGAGGACAATGGCAGTCTCTCTGCTTGGTACATCTGGTCAGCTCTTGGATTCTACCCGACCTGTCCAGGCAAACCAAGTTACGATCTCGGAATTCCTCTCTTTGACCACCTCCGTATCCACCTAGCTAAGGAAAATAAATGGCTGGATATCCATGCCGAGCAAAACCACAGCCATTTCAACTTTGTCAAAGAATGCCGACTGGACAAGACCATAGTATCTAGCCTTCAACACCAAGACCTCTTGAAAGCTGAGCAACTGACCTTCACCCTCAGCTGGCTACCAAATCACTCCTAACCAAAAGAACCTTTGCATCGCGCAAAGGTTCTTCTTTTATGAAACTTGGACCTGAAGTTGGTCAACAAGCTGCCCATCTACCGTCAAATTCAGATAAAAGTCCAAGGTTTTATCTCCTGCAAAATACAAGGTTGGTAGCGTCAGCCTTTTTTCAGTCTCGCCAACTTGAAACGCAAGGACTTGAATCTCGTCCCGATAAGCGACACCATGCACACCCGTCCCTGGTTGAATCGAAATCTTAGCTTCTAAAGGACTGCTAGATTCTCTTCGCTTCACTATAAAGTGGACATTTTCTCCCTTGGTCACAGCTAGACTTTTTTCTGAAAACTCTAGTTGCTGAACAGCTTCTTTTTTTGACAAGCTAGGTGTTTTATAAAGTGAAATCTTAGTTAATACTGGCAAATCCTGTGCCTCTGTGATGATTACACGCACCTTCTGAGCCTCTACCATGGATCCTCGCAAAAGGCGTTTATAACCCACTGTAAATCCTGATCCAAACTCCTGCCAGACACCATCCAACTCTACCTGAACACGGAAAGCGGCGATGCGTTGCCCCAGCTTCAAATCTTCTCTTAACTCAATCACATCAAAAGTTTTAGGAGATCCTAAATCGAGCTCTAATTGGATTGGCAACTCTGCATCACTTGCCCAAGAACTAGCCTCCAGTCCATCTGTCAGATGATGACAAGCAAAGTCTGGTGATAGAGCATGGCCAGATACCTTGGCTCCCAGAGCTAAATCTTCCCTATAGAGTGTGTCACGGTAGGCAGCAAATTCATAGAGACGCTGGATATCCTTTTCGTCAAAGAGTCCATCTTGGTTTGGCGGAATATTGAGTAAGAGAGGTGTACCCCGACCCACCGAGTGAAAGTAGATTTCGACCAATTCCTCGAGAGACTTGGGGTCCTGATCCTCATGGTAAAACCAGCCCGGCCGAAGAGAAACATCTGCCTCACCGATTGAAAATAGCGTCCCAAAGGGGTCTCCGTGCTGTAGATAATCTAATTCCGCCTCTGTCCCCAACTGGTCTAGCCTGACCTTTTGCCACAAGGGATCCCCTGCATAGCCTCGTTCATTGCCAATCCAGCGAATACTAGTTCCTTCAGTTGAGAAAATCAAACAATCGCCCTGCAAGTCACGAATGGTTTCAAACCAAGTCTCAAACTCATAGTTGACCTGCTGGGCCCCTTCCCCTCGAGCACCATCCATCCACACCTCAGCGAACTTACCAGCATTCCCATAGTCAGGATTTGATAAGATTTCCTTCAACTGAGCCAGATAATAGGCATTGTAATCCGCTTCTCGGTCCACGTGATAGAGGGGACTGTGAGCATCCCAAGGAGACAAATAAACTCCCATATCCATGTCAAACTCAGTTACAGCTTTGGAAACCTCAAGGAGCAAGTCCCCCTTTCCATCCCTCCAAGGGCTAGCCTTGATCGAATAATCTGTGTGGGCTGTCGGGTAGAGCACAAATCCATCGTGGTGCTTGACCACCAAAATCAGTTTTTTAAAACCTGTTTCTTTGAGCACCCGAACCCATTCACGCGCATCCAACTTGGTCGGGTTAAAACGCATAGGATCCTCTTGCCCACTTCCCCATTCCTGGTCATAAAAGGTATTAGGACCAAAATGGATAAAGGCAGCTAGTTCATCCTCTAAATAATCCAGCTGGGCCTGGCTTGGTAATGGTCCATGTGGTTTTATGTTCGTCATCATCTCGTATCTCTTTCTCTTGTTCACAAAGTTATCCACAACTTGTGGATAAGAAAACATGCCTAAAAACTAGTTTCTCCAAAATCCAGCTCTTAGACTTGGAAGCCTTCACCCTAAACAGACCTTTGTCAAACAGCTCTGTACTAGGGTTTCTGCTAGCTCTCTAGCAAGTTACTAATGTACGGAACTATTATCAGGATGCTTCATCGCCCTGGATTATATATCATTTCCCCCTAGACTTATCCACAGACTGTGAATAAACTATTGTTCCAGACCGCTCTCTCTTTGACTATAACAAAAAGCGATAGCAGCGTCAATATGACTAAGATTCCTTCCTAAATCCCCTGAAAAGATTCTATAATTTGTACAATCGTAACTTTTGCATTCGTCAGCTAGTGAGAATCAGCCAGTAGAAAATGACTTCTTTATCACATTCTGAACAGCTCAGCTGTAGTGCTATTACGGCCACAACCTACTCAGATAATCGTTTCTAGCAAAAAATCCCGCAGATTTGCGGGATCTTCTCTTGCATCAATGCGCCAACATTTCTTGGGCAATTTCTTGGCCAGATAGGTTATCTGGATAGTAGGTTGGCCAGTTATCCATCTCTTCAAAGAGGGCTTCTTGGCTAGTACCTCCAAAGAAGATATGGAAATGTTCTGCCTTGACTGGGGCGATATTGTGGTCACTAAACTGAACGTACTTGAACTGTCCAGCATCCGCATCTGTCGCTTCAAAGAGGAAGCGCACGCCACGATTGCCTTTCTTATAAGTCAAGATTTTCTTGCCGACATACTTGTAGGTGAATTTCTTGCTTTGGCCACCTTGAACAAATTCCATAGTATTATCCGTAATGTTGATTTTAGTCACATCTGTCTGATAGCCTTTTCTATAGTAGGCCTTGTACTCATCCTTGGTCATCTTGCCAGTCAACTTAGCCTTGTAGTCAAAGACTTGATCAAAGGTTCCATCCTCAAGGAAAGGATAAACTGACTGCCAGTTGCCTACATAGTCACTCAAGGTACGGTCTTTGACATCTGCATCCTCAAAGTAACCATTGTGAACTGTCTTGGTATTTTCTTCCTTCTCTGGCTCGATTTCTGGTCCTTCTTGGTCCGTTGTCTGCTTCAAAGCCTTGAGGTTTTTCTCCATCACGGAGATATAGTCCTCACCAGCCTTGGTTGCTTCTTCTGTCAAACTTTCTAGCGGATTGAGCACGTCTAGTTTGACACCTGTTTCTTTTGAAAGTGTATTAGCGAGGGCTTGTGAGGCATTTTCTTCAAAGTAGATATAAGAAATCTTGTTTTTCTTGATATACTCTGTCAATTCTGCCAAACGTGCTGCTGATGGTTCTGCATCTGGTGAGAGACCTGAGATGGATACTTGCTTGAGACCGTAGTCCAAGGCAAGGTAGTTAAAGGCAGCGTGCTGGGTCACAAAGCTCTTTTGTTTAGCTTGAGACAAGCCATCTGTGTAGGCCTTATCCAAGGCTTGCAATTTTTCAATATAGGCAGCTGCATTCTTCTCAAAAGTCTCTTTTTTATCAGGATAATCTGCTGACAAGCTGTCACGGATATGTTCTACTAGTTTAATGGCCCGAACTGGTGAAAGCCAAACATGGGGATCGTAGTCGTGATGGTGACCCTCACCGCCATGATCATGCCCTTCCTCTTCTTCCTCACCACCTGGCAAGAGGAGCATATCGCCTGTTGCCTTAATGGTTTTCACTTTTTTCTTATCCAAGGATTCTAGCAGTTTTGGGACCCAAGTTTCCATGTTCTCATTTTCATAGACAAAGGTATCTGCGTCTTGGATTTTGGCAACTGCCTTGGCAGACGGTTCGTACTCATGGGGTTCTGTACCAGCACCGATTAGAAGTTCTACATTAGCAGTATCTCCTGCGACTTGCTTGGTAAATTCGTAGACAGGGTAAAAGGTTGTCACGATATTGAGTTTCCCATCTGCCTGTTTTTGATTGGAACAAGCCACTAAAAACAGGGCACATAGACTAGCTAGTAGTAAGCTCAGTTTTTTCATTTCATTCTCCTATTTGATAAAACGTTTCAGTAGACTGACTAACAAAAAGACAGCTACAAAGATAATGGTGATACTAGCGCTGGCAGGTGTTTCTGCGTAGTAGGAAATGTAGAGTCCTGCCACCATTCCCAAAAAACCAATAGCGCTGGCTAGTAACATAACGGATTTGAAGTTTTTCCCCAGACGAAGGGCAATACTAGCTGGCAAGACCATAATGGTCGACACCAAAAGGGCTCCTGCAGCTGGAATCATAAGGGCAATGGCCACCCCTGTCACCATGTTAAAGAGGATAGACATGGTACGAACTGGTAAGCCATCCACAAAGGCCGTGTCCTCATCAAAAGTCAGGATATACATTGGTCGCAAGAACAAGAAAGTCAAGAGCAAAACGACCGCAGCAATGGCAAAGAGGAATATCACCTGCTCCTGGCTAATGGTCACAATAGACCCAAAGAGATATTGGTCCAAACTCATGGAGCTCGAACTTTTCCCCTTACTCATCACGATAAGAGACACTGCAAGTCCTGTTGACATGAGGATGGCAGTCCCGATTTCCATAAAGTTCTTATAGACTGTCCGGAGATACTCTAGAAAGACCGCAGCAATCAAGACGATAGCAATGGTTGAAATAGTTGGAGAAATTCCCAAAACCAGACCAAAGGCTACCCCTGACAGAGAAACGTGACTGAGGGTATCGCTCATGAGACTCTGACGACGTAAGATAAGGAAGGTCCCAAGAACTGGAGAAAAGAGACTCATGGCAATGACCGCCAAGAAGGCACGCTGCATGAAGTCATAAGATAACAAACTAAGCATGGTCCACCTCCTGGTCGCTTTCGTGAACGTTGAAACAACGCCATGGCGAGTCTTGGTTGCGCACTAGATGGATATTGCGATCCGCATAGTCCTTGACCTCCTCAGGGTCATGGGTAATCATCAAAACAGACTTGCCATGATGATGGGCACTGTGGTGCATGAGTTCGTAAAATTCATTTTTGCTTCCAGCATCCATCCCTGTCGTCGGCTCATCCAAGACGAAGATATCTGGGTCAGAAGCAAACATCCGAGCAATCACTGCTCGTTGCTTTTGCCCTCCCGAGAGGGAACCAATTCGTTTGTCACGGTGTTCCCACATACCAACTGAATCTAGACTAGCCTTGATATGCTCCTCATCATGGGCATTCAAGCGACGGAACCAGCCCTTTCGCGGATAGCGACCCGACTTGACAAATTCATAAACTGTACTTGGAAAACCAGCATTAAAACTAGCTATCTGCTGGGGAAGATAAGCGATCCTTAGCTTTTTCCCATGAGTATTTGTCTTTGAAATGGTTACCTTGCCAAATCTTGGCTGCAAGATGCCTAGGCTCGCCTTGATAAGCGTCGTCTTGGCAGCCCCATTTTCACCAGTCAGGGTGACAAACTCCCCACTATCAACACTATAGTTGATGTGCTCGAGGACAGGTTCCTTGTCATAATAGAAAGACAAGTCCTCTACTGTAATATACCGCATTATTTGATTTCTCCTACTAAAGCAGTTAAAAACCGCTGGATAACTTCTTGTTCATTTGGAGTAAACTGATTTGCTACTTGTTCATAGGCTAAGAGCGTGTGTTCATGATGATGGTGGTGTTCCTCTGCCACTGGTCGAGCTAGTTCTGTCAGTTGATAAAAAATCACACGCGCATCCTTTGGATCTCTGGATGTCTCTAACATGCCCTCTTTGACCAAAGACTTGATAGCCTTGGTCACTGCTGCCTGACTGACATTGAGGCGACGAGCCAACTCCGAGTTGGTTAGGGATTCTTCTGACAGGAGCATGAGGATGTGTTCCTGAGTATTGGTCAAGGCTACGTCACTTGTGCAATGCCCAATCAGAATTTCATGCTGGTTCTCAGATCTCAAGATCACCTCGTTTAAAAAATTGTCGATTTCCTGTGCAAGCTGTCTCATGTGTTACTCCTTCCCAAGCTATCTTTTTCGTAAAAAATAGAGATAGCCACCGATTCTTTACTGGTTAATTATATCATAAACCAAAAAAGAGTCAAGGGAAAAAGGCGTAAAAACGTTTCCCTAGACTCTTCTAGATATGAAATTTAACCTATTTTTGCTTTGGTTTTCGACTCGATAAGATACCTGCCAAACCAGCTACCATTCCCATCAAGAGCAAGAAGATGGATTGTTCACTTCCTGTATTTGGAAGAGCTTTTTCTGAGACAACTGCCTTCTTGCTAAATTGACCTGCCACCTCATAAGTCAATGGCACATTTGTAGTCGCATCGCTAGCAGCTGCATTCGTTTGAGGTGTTTCTACTGGTAGACTAAAAGTTGTAGAATCCACAGAAATCGTCCGTGAGTTCGGATTGATCTTTTCATACTGGGTCAAATCAGCGGTTTTCAGATACTCTGCAAAGGCTGCATCCATAGATGGGCCTTCTTCACGAGCGCCACCCAACATAGTGTAGCCATCACCACCCGCAGCTAGGAAATCATTGGTTGCAAGATAGTAGGTTTTTGCGAGGTCCAGTAGTTCATAACGACCTGTTGCACGGTTTTTAACCTGGATGGCCAAGACACGTTTGCCTGATGGTAGGTTGGTATCATAGTAGACCTTCACACCCGAAACTTGCAAGAAACCACCACTTGGCTCTAACAATGGTTGCCCGTTCTCATCCAAGACCTTCTTGCCATCCTTATCGACCTGCAAGATAGAGCCGAGTGACTTTTCAAACATATCCAAAACTTGTTGCCCCGTCACTTGGATTTGTGAGATGGTATTTCCAAACGGAAGAACGGCAATGACATTTCCTTTAGTGATTGGTTTTCCTTTTGCAATGGTTTCACGCAAGCCACCACCATTTGTCACAGCGATGTCTGTCGGATGGCTAAATCCTGTTTGACCATACTGATAGAGCGAGTCTGCCACGACGTTTCCGAGGTTGGTTTCACGGACCCGAACATTTTCACGATCACCGTTTAGTTCTACAGGGCTGTTTGAAACGACTTCAACAGCATTTTCAGCATCGTATTTTTGTTTAATGTCTTTGACTAGTTTTTCAACTGTTGGATTGGCTGGTAATTTTTTAGCATCAGCAGCCGGAATCTGAGTTGGATTGCCCAAAAGCTGACGTGATTTGTAGGTGATTTTTCCTACATTATGAAGGTAACTCCCTGTTTGGTTATAGGTAACATTGTCGCCATAAGTTGTGGAAGCTACTGTATGAGAATGCCCATCAATAACTGTCACACGTTTGCCTTTGAGACGAGGATTTTTAGACAAGGCTTCTGCCAAAGTTGAACCACGCCATTCTACTGGGGTTGTGGTATCCACACCCAAGTGAGCCAGCACAACATAGTGTTTGTAATCCTTACCTTCTGCACGAGCCTTGGCTTGAACTTCTTCGATGACCTTATTGACTTCAGAGATTGGATCTGTAAAAGTTACCCCTTTGACATTTTTAGGGTGAGTTTTGGTAGCTGTTTCAGGTGTTGTCACGCCGATTACAACAAACTCATCACCTTCCACAGTCTTATCTTTATCAACGATTGTAGAAGCTTCAAAAAGACGAGCTCCATTGACATAGGTATTCGAGCTAAGTAATGGGAATTTCAAGATTTCCTTGTATTTTTTAACTTCATCAAGACCAAAGTCAAACTCATGGTTTCCTACTGCCATGGCATCATACTGCATCTGATTGAGAATTTCAGCACGCGCTTCACCCTTAGTAGAGTTGGAAATCGGTAACCCTTGGAAAGCGTCTCCCGCATCAACAACTAGAGTATTTTGATTTGATTTCGCACGTTCCTGCTCAATGACAGTTGCTAACTTGGCATCTCCAATTACTCCCTTTTCCTCTACAATACGACCATGGACATCATTAGTGTGTAAGATAACGGTGTCCTTTTCTTCGCTTTTAGTAGATTCAGCAGGAGCTGACGGAGTTTCTGCAGGTGCAACCGCTTCTGAAGTTGCTGAAGTTTCCGGTACCGCAGGGCTCTCAACAGGAGCTGGAGTCGCCGACGTAGCAGGAGTCGCTACGACAGCTGAACTTTCTGCAGGAGTTGTCGCTTCTTCAGCATAGACTTGTCCAGCTAAGAAGGCTGGAGCTAACAGGGCTGTCGATAAGACAGGTAACAAAGAACGTTTGTTCATTTTAAAATCCCTTTCTTTTCTTTTTCTCTTTTATATTATACGCTATTTCTAAAAATTTTGAAACTTTTGACCTATTTGCATCTTAAATATTCGCCATTTAAACAAAAAAGCTTGGGTCTAAATCCCAAACTTTTAGCTCATTTTATTGGAAATCTTTGATGTTCCCATCATAGGTCGCCCAGTCCTTGCTAAAGAAGCGGTCATTCATCTTGTAGTCTGGAGCTGGTTTCGGATCCGTCAAGAAAGGATTGACAACCTTATCAAAAGCCAGCCAACCTAACCATCCTAGATGAATGGTATCCTTAACAAAATAAGGGTCCCCTCCATTTTTTGAAAAATCAGCAATATTGGTAAAACCCTGACTTTCTAATTGGTAACGAATTTTCTCCACTGCATGCTGGTACATCTCTTCACTGAGCCCTGTGTACTCCATCCACTTCTTGTTAACCGGTTGAATGACAAAGAGCACATTGACATTCGACTTAGCAAATTGATTGAGGACCAGCTGCAAATCATTGTACTCAGAGGACTTGAGGAAGTTGTAATTTTTTTGATATCCTTCCCATTTTTTTAAATCCTTTTGAATCTCTCTCGTATAGAAATGATTTTCCATCCCCATATCGTTATTGGTCGTATTTGCTTCTGCGTCCTTACGAACAATTTTTTCTAACTCATCATAAGAAAATTGTTCCGGAAGATCTTTTAAATAGTTCTCCACGTGTTCCTTGTACTTGAGTTGTCCTCGAATGGAGAATTGTCCAAAGAGAGCAGATTGTTTTTCGTTGAATCGCGCAAAAATATCAATAGCAACCTGATCAACATCTGATAATTCTTCACCCTTTGACAGTTTTTGAACAATGCCTTTTAACGCAACATTAGGATTCTGCTTTAACAATCGAATAGCCGCATGCTTTGCAGCAATGTCACCAGATTGATTTCCCAAAAAAGCTGTCAATTGGTCGCTGTTAAAAAATCTCTGAAACGCTGCGGGTTCATAATCTGTCTCGGTAAACCACTGAGGCGAAATCACAAATACAGCCTGCTTATTCTCTATTTCTGGCAAAATTTGCTGTAGACCAAAATATTGATTTAGAGAGGCTGCTCCTGCTTGACCTAGAAAGTAAGGACGATAGGGACGATGGTATTTTTCCGCTAAAACAGCTGGATGGACACTATCAAATCGAATCCATTCACTAGACCCTAGAAAAGGAATAAAACGCATATTTGGATCCGTAAGAGCCCTTACTTTTTGGCTTCTCTCTTTAAAACTCTCTGCACTAACAGAAGCCGCCGAATATTTCTCCTCTGTCAGATTATGGCTTGTTGTACCTGGATAAAAAAAGATGAGTAGAAGAACCAAAAATCCAGCAATGAAGATAGGCCCGAAGATCAGCCACAAGCGTTTAAGCATTCTTCAACTCCGTAATACCTTCTACGATTTTATTAGCCGTATTCCAGTCATCACGACCGAACTCCGTCACTGGAACACGAATGTCAAAACGGTTTTCAATCTCAACAATCAATTCAACCGTTCCCATGCTATCCAAGACACCGGCATCAAAAAGATCTTCATCCATCATGTCAGAAACATCTTCCATAAACAACTCATCAATAATTTCAATAACTTCTGATTTGATATCCATTTTTTATATCCTTTTATTTTTTAAACCATAAATCATTCAAAAATCCAGAAAAGATTAAGAATGAAACCATCACGGCATGGAAGGTGACAACCATGCCAAGCAACTGAATCCAGCGATTCTCAGGTAAGGAACCCTTTCCAGCTTTTTTCCGTTCTTTATTGAGCGCTTTTTTCTTACGAATCCAAGCGTCATTGATGACCAGCCCAATCCCATGAAAAAGTCCGTAGGCGATGTAGTACCAGGTCACACCATGCCAAAATCCCATAATCAGCATATTGAGAATATAGGCTACACTTGAGGTTACATTGCGATTTTTAAAAACCTTCTTTCTGGTCAACACCATGACCATCCGCATAAAGACAAAGTCACGGAACCAGAAAGACAGACTCATGTGCCAGCGATTCCAAAACTCTTTTAAATCCCTTGACAAAAAGGGCTTGTTAAAGTTGATAGGACTATGAATACCCATCAAGTTTGAAATAGCTAAGGCAAACATAGAGTAGCCCGCAAAGTCAAAGAAGAGCTCCAGACCAAAGGTGTACATGACCGCTAAAGCGTAGAGGTTAAAGAAACCACCTGTCTGCAAGGCCAAATTTTTCAGCGGAGGCAATAATGTCTCTCCTAAAATGTGAGCCAAGATAAACTTGTAGAGGAAGCCAAGCATGATATATTTGACAGTCTCTTCTAGCATATCCATCAGCTCATCCCGCTCAGGAATGGTCTCGTAATTTTCATTGAAGCGTTTGAAACGATCAATGGGACCACTTGAGAAAGTCGGCATAAAGAGAAGAAAACGTAAGAATTGCCAAATCGTTAAATCTTTGATGACACCGTCTCTCAACTCAACGATAACCCCAACTGCACGAAAGGTCAAGTAAGAAATCCCTAAAAATCCAAACAAAGATTGAGGTCCATGAATAGCAGGAGATACTTTCACAAAGACGATTGGCAATAGGGATAGGAAGCTAACCAGGTAAAATATCCATTTACTATCCCGTTGTTTCCTGTACCTTTTGTAGAAAGATACAAGCAGCACTTGCCAGATAACATAAAGGATCAAAGCGCTTATTTGATTCGTCTTTCCACCGACCAACATGGTGACGATAAAGAAGAGACTAACGAGCACCTCGTACAAGGCAAAACGTTTCTTGAAAAAAAGACCAATAAAGATAGGTAAAGTTGCAACAATTACGTATAAAAAGTACTGAAGATCACCATAAGGTTCCAAATGAGGTAGCTGTTTATAAAGCTCCATCATCTACTGTTTACCTCGTTAATCAAGCCCTTGATATCAATTTTACCATTAGGCGTTAGTGGTAAACTGTCTCGATAAAGAAACTTAGAAGGCATCATATAGGACATCATGATATCTGCTAGGTCTTCTTTAATAGCTTTGGTAATATCGATATCACGCTCAAACTGCTGACGGACACCGTCCTTTAGGATGACATAGGCCAGTAGATTTTGTACCTTGTGGTCCTTGTTATAACGTGGGACAGCAACAGCCGACTCGATAAAGCGAGACTTGTTGAGGTTTTGAGAGACATCTTCCAGCTCAATGCGATAACCATTAAACTTAATCTGGAAATCCATGCGTCCACCATAGAGAAGTAAGCCTTCATCTGTCATGGTTCCCACATCACCTGTGTGATAGGCTGGCAAGCCTTCAAATTCAAAGAAGGCTTCTGCCGTTTTTTCAGGATTATTCATATAGCCTTTTGAAACAGCTGGCCCTGAAACAATGATTTCTCCCTGTTCACCATTTGGAACTTTCTTACCTTCCTCATCAATGATAAAGGTCGGAGAATCGGCCTTGGTATAGCCGATTGGCAGGCGTTTGAGAGTCGTCAACATCTCATCAGTGACGGCAACTGCTGACAAAGCTACTGTCGCTTCTGTTGGACCATAGGCATTGATAATACGAGCATCTGGGAATCGCTCGCGCAGTTTTTGAGCAGTTTTGACCGTCAATTCTTCACCATCAAAGTAGAAATGCGTGATTCCTGGCATTTTCTCACTATTAAAGTCTTCTGACAACATGGCCATATCTGCAAAGGACGGCGTTGAGGTCCAGATAGCAATTGGCAAGGAAAAAATTGTCGCAAAGAGTTTTTTGAAGTCCTGAGTAATGGCTGAAGGAAGAGCGAAAAGCGTGCCACCCAGTGCTAAGGTTGGCGCCCAATACATGACAGACAGGTCAAAAGAGTAAGGGGGTTGAGCCAGCATTTGTGGACGACTTGGCGTCGCAAATTCCTTATCTGTAATCATCCAGTTGGTAAAGCTGAGGAGATTATCATGGGAAATCTGAACTCCCTTAGGCTTACCAGTCGTACCAGAAGTAAAGATAATGTAGTAATTATCATCTCCCTTGACTGGATGGTTCATCTCGTAGCTAGAAGCTTGAGCAAAAGCTTCATGGACTTGCTCTAAATTCAGCATCGGTATGCTAGTTTGCTCTAATGGAAAATCTGAGATAGCAATAATCAAGCTTGGCTCTGCAACTTCTACGATAGCAGAAACTCGTTCCAAGGCCGAATGGCTATCAATTGGAATGTAGGCATGACCTGACTTAGTTAGCGCTACAAAGGTAGCTAACATCTCATATTCCTGACCACCAAAAACGACGACTGGAGATTTCTCAGGCAAGCCTAGTTGGTCGATAGCTGCAGCCAAACTATCCGAATCAGCCTTCAGTTCACCATAAGTATGTTCTTGACCTAAAACATTGTAGACAGGATATGTTGGTTGCGTTTGAGCAAAGTGCTCAATCGTTTCAATCATATCTTTTATCGGTTTATTAGACACTGTTCCTCTTCTCCTTTAAACTAGAACTCATTATAAATAAAGGTGCCTTGGCTCTGACCAAGGTAACTAAAAAAATAAAGCAAACCAAGCAAGATTACAAAATATAGAGCCGTCCGGCCTAAGAATACATGTAAATTTCGTTGTTTTTTCATAAGCTATCCATTAATATATTATTTCTATTAACTATCAGTATGTATTGTTAGAATCTTATCTTCCTAACATTTTACCACTTTATCAACCTTTTTTTCAACTGTTTACCATAACTTAAAAATTGGTTTTAGCTTATTTTAAGATAAGTTAAAATATTAATGTTTTGGCCATCAAAAAAGAGCCTGAGATTTCCATCTCAAACTCTGTTGCCAATAACTCTTTTATCTTAGAAAAGTGAAAATACGAGAACTGCTAAGGCCGCACCAACAATAGGTCCTACAACAGGAATCCAAGCATAAGACCAGTCTCCATCTCCCTTGTTTGGAATTGGAAGAATGCTGTGCATGATACGAGGTCCAAGGTCACGAGCTGGGTTCAAGGCATAACCCGTTGTCCCACCTAGTGAAAGACCAATACCGACGATCAATGTTCCTACTGCAAAGGTCCCTAATCCTGCTTGAAGGTCATAGAGCCCCAAGGCAAAGATTGTCAAGAGCAAAACAAAGGTTCCAAGGATTTCGCTGATCAAGTTGGATACTGTATTCTTGATTGCTGGTCCAGTACTAAAGGTCGCTAAGATATTCCCTGCATTTTCTTCTGCCTCATAATGTGGTTTGAATTGCAACCAAACCAAAATCTGAGCCACCATCGCTCCTGCGAATTGGGCTAGGATATAAGGGAAAACAGAACCCCAAGAGAGTGTTCCTTTTAAGGCCATAGCAAACGTCACAGCTGGATTTAGGTGGGCTGGACTGAGCGTGCCAGATACAAAGGCCGCAACGGCTACAGCAATTCCCCATCCCATAGTAATCACAATCCATCCTGAATTGTTGCTCTTAGTTTTGGGAAGAACCACACCTGCAACAACACCATTTCCTAGGAGAATCAGGATTAAGGTCCCCAAAAATTCTCCAAATAATTCTTTCATCATATCTTTGTCTCCATTTAAAAGAAGGAGAGAGAAGGCAAGGAAGGCTTGTCTCCCTCTCTTCTAGTTTCTCTTAATTTTTCAATTCCGCTAGATCGTTGTTAGTAAGGGCTGCTTCAACATCCGCACGATAAGTTGCTTTTTCTTCATCAGACCAGTCATAGAATCGTCCCATTTCATCCAGAACTGGCTCAACGATGCTATCTAAACTATCACGCATAAAGAGCATGTGGTTGGTACGACGAAGAAGAAAGTCAACTGGGCTCAGAGCCAACTCATTGCGCATTGCATAGTGAAGTGACAAAGTGTCTGCCAAGCTGAGTCCTGGCGCTTGTTCCAAGCTGTGAGCAAGGGCAAAGACTTTCGGTGCATTTGAACCGTAAAGATTTGCAAGATAGTGGGCTTCCTTGCTATCCAAACCACGTGAAACTCCAAGTTGAGCAAAGGCTTCGATTTCTGAGTCCACATTTGCTGGGTTCAATTCTCCACCTGAAACAGGATAAGTCTTCGAGTTAATGAGTTTAAAGCTGCGGTCAAATTCGGCTTTGAGGATATCGACTACGCGCTCCATAGCTCCTTCAGCCATCTTACGGTAGTCTGTAATTTTACCACCAGCAAGGGTCAAAAGACCATTATCATCACGATCCAAGCTCGAACCACGAGAAACTGCAGATGGGTCCAAATGTTTCTCAGATGTGCTGCTTTCAAGCTTGCTGACAGCAGATTCAACATCTTCACGTGTTTTTTCTTTCGATAGATAAGCTTCGACAGTCGCAATCAAGTTGTTAAAGCTTTCGTCGCTAATGGTTCCGTTATTTCCGCCATTGTAGTCAGAAGCGCTATTGCCTGCAATCAATGGACGAAGACCAGCCCAGCTACTTTCGATATCATCAATGGTGATGTTGGCTTCTGGGAAGCGGTTGTTGACAATACCAAGTAGATAATCTACATCTTCCTGAGTCACTTTTGGATGTTCCAAATCACCTGTGTAGTCTGTATCGGTTGTCCCAAAGTAGGTCTTGTTTTCACGTGGGAGAACAAAGACCATACGACCATCTCCCAAGCCTGTGTCAAAGTAAACTGGCTGTGAAACCTTGATCTTACTAGAGTCAACCACCAAGTGAACTCCCTTGGTTGGACGCATTTGTGAGAATTGGGTTCCCTTATTAGACAAATTACGCACCTTATCGCTCCAAGGACCTGTCGTGTTGATAACCAAACGAGCCTTGATTTCAAAGACTTGGTCTGTCAACAAATCACGAGCTACAACACCCGTAATCTTGCCACTTTCGTCAAAGAGGAAACCTTCTGCCTTAACGTGGTTGGCAATGAGGGCACCGTCTTGGTTGGCACGTTTGATGTTTTCAATCACGAGACGCGCATCGTTATTACGGAAGTCAAGGTAAACTCCACCTCCTACCAAGCCTTCTTTCTTCAAGTTTGGCTGGCGTTCCAAGACTTCTTCCTTACTCAAGACCTTGTTAGCAGCTGGCGTGTTGCTAACACCTGCCAATAGGTCGTACAAGTCCATGGCTACTTTGAGACGGAAAAGGCTAAAGGTCGCTCCATCCTCATCGTAAACTGGCAAGAGCATTGGATCTGGTTTTGGAATGTGTGGAGCGATTTGTTGAACCACTGCACGCTCAGAAACGGTATCTGAGACCACTTCCACGTCAAATTGTTTGAGGTAACGCAGACCTCCGTGAACCAATTTTGTTGAACGGCTTGATGTTCCTTCTGCGAAGTCCTGCATTTCAATCAATCCAGTGTCAAGTCCACTAGCTGCCGCTTGCAAGGCTACCCCAGCACCGGTAATCCCACCACCAATAATCAGGAGGTCCAGGGTGCGCTCCTGCATTTTTTTAATTGACAATTCTCGTGTTTTCTTTGAAAATTCCATATTTACACACTTTCTAACTGAGTCACTTTATTCTTTCAGTATTAGTCATCGATTTCCGTAAAGACTTGCGTTGCTTTCACAGCCTTCTTCCAGCCTTTGTAGAGTTGTTCCTTGCGCGATTCGTTCATGGATGGCTCAAAGAGTTCTCCTGTCTCGTTCAAGAGTTTCAACTCATCCAAATCCTGCCAGTAACCCACTGCCAAACCAGCTAGGAAAGCCGCACCTAGGGCAGTTGTTTCTAAGTTTTTAGCGCGGGCAATATCGATTCCCAAAATGTCAGCCTGAAACTGCATGAGGAAGTTGTTCATGGCTGCACCACCATCTACCTTCAAGACTTGGATAGCTGTCTGCGCATCCACTTGCATAGTGTCGATGATGTCACGCACTTGATAAGCGATAGATTGCAAGGTTGCCTTGATAAAGTCTTCTTTGCTTGTCCCACGAGTCAAGCCAAAGACAGATCCTCGAGCGTTTTGGTTCCAGTATGGTGCCCCTAAACCTGTAAAGGCAGGTACGACATAAACTTCGTCATTGTTGTGAGAATTGAGAGCATATTTTTCAGACTCTGGTGAATTTTCAACCATGCGAAGTCCATCACGAAGCCACTGAATGGCACTTCCGGCAATGAAGATAGAACCTTCTAAGGCATAGTAAACCTTGCCGTTGATGCCATAGCCGATGGTTGTCAAAAGGTTGTTTTCAGACAACTGCATCTCTTCACCAGTGTTCATAATGATGAAAGAACCTGTTCCATAAGTATTCTTGACCATCCCTGGTTCAAAGGCCAACTGACCGAAGAGGGCTGCCTGTTGGTCCCCAGCCATACCTGAAATTGGCACTTCTCCACCGTAGAAATGGAATGGAGCAGTCTTGCCGTAGATTTCAGAGTTAGAACGAACTTCTGGAAGCATAGCCTTAGGAATGTTGAGGATTTCCAAAATCTCATCATCCCATTTGAGTTCTTTAATGTTATAGAGCATGGTACGGGCTGCATTTGAGTAGTCTGTCACATGAGCCGCGCCGTCAGTCAATTTCCAAACCAGCCAGGTATCGATGGTACCAAAGAGCAATTCGCCCTTTTCAGCTCTTTCTTGTGCTCCCTCTACATGGTCCAAAATCCAGCGAACCTTGGTAGCAGAGAAGTAAGCGTCAATGATCAAACCAGTCTTTTCATGGAATTTTTCTACGTAGCCTTGGCTTTTCAGCTGTTCAGCCAGAGGAGCTGTCTGACGAGATTGCCAAACGATAGCATTATAGATAGGAAGACCAGTATTCTTATCCCAGACGACAGTTGTTTCACGCTGGTTAGTGATTCCGATGGCTTCGATTTGGTTGGGTTTGACTCCACTTTCGATGAAGGCACCTGCAATAACGGACTGCACAGAGTTCCAAATTTCATTGGCATTGTGCTCAACCCATCCAGCTTGAGGGAAAATCTGAGTAAATTCTTTTTGACTGGAGCTAACTTTTTCTCCTTTTTTGTTAAAAATGATGGCACGAGAACTGGTCGTTCCTTGGTCAATGGCCATGATGTATTTTTCTTGTGACATGTGCTGTCCTCCTGATAAAATCTTGAGGGGGTTCCTCTTTACAGTAACTAGTATACAAAATAAAGCGCTTTCTTGTTCATCAATTTTTTTTAAATTTTAAAAAAATGTGAGGAGATTGTGCGAATTTCACAAAAAAGACCTGAAAATTCAGGCCTTTTAAGCAAAGAGCATCTGACGAATCTTTGCCAAATCCTCCATATCCAAATCATTTTTTAAATAATAAACTGGTGTTTGTTCCTTCTTATGGATCGGGTTGTTGGTAATCAACAAATCATAATGTCGACTAGGATCATAGGCTTCAATGGCAATAAAACGATTGTATTCCAAATACCGTTTCAAAATGGCAGCCATCCTAGAAAAGACAAGGAAACCAGATGTCAAATCCAGACCAATCCTCATATGTTGACCACCATTTTCAGCCATATATTCTATCAACTGGAGCCATTCCCAGAGAATTTTCTTATCCAAATCCGTTCCCTGATGAAAGGCTGGCAAGATATGAAAAATTCTCTCTGCAGTTCCTCTAAAATCATGTTCCATCAGCAAATAGGGATGGCGATTCTCTGTCTGGTATCTGTACTGATCTTGCAAGATATAGCCCTTGTAGAGATAAACTTGACCACAGAGCTGACTGAGTTCATAGGTGACATGGTCCTCTGTGTAGTCCCCCAGCAGCTCCTCCTTCTTCATCTCTTGAATCAATTGCGTCAGCAAATCGGCTAATTGCCCTCCAAAACCAAGGATATACTCCATAGTATGAAGGGGCAAGATACGATGGGAAAGGAGAAATGAAAAGAATACCATCATCTCACCGTCCTCAGTTCCTAGAGGGATATGTTGCCCAGCAAAAAAGGACGGAGCCTTTCTCAGCAAACGAAGGTAGAAAATATTGTCAAAATACCCTCGCATTTTTTCTTCTATGACTTGAAACTGACAAGCATTGACCCGAAGGCGCTGTTGACTGATATGAGCCCAGAGAACCAAGTCCAGTTTCTGACCTGAAGACAAACTAGCACCGCAGATTTCTTCTAAGCTGGCAATCTCCTGCTTTCTCTCTGGCTTCTGCATGTGTCCTTCCCATTCCTGACTGGACCAAATCTTGCGAAAAAGACAGAAATAGAAATAGCGAATCTGATGCTCCGGACCTCGCCAACGGCCATTTTGGATGGATAAGTCAAACTCTGACAAAATCTGATTTAGACTAGCTAAGTGGCGACCAAGCGTGGCCTCGCTAATCATCAATTCTTGAGCCAACTGATGAGCTAGAAACTGTTGGTGATAGAGAAGGTAAACCAAAATTTGGTACTTAATGGCATTGTCTAGAAACAAGCTCCGAATCTCTCTTCCCTTGGTAGCTGCACCAATCGACAAACGCAGATTTTCATCTTCCAAGTGGATGGTCAGCTCTAGTCCTATTTCCAAGGCATTTTCGTTAATCAGAGAAATGTACTTGGTTAGAGTCGCCTTTGAAAAGCCTGTTTCTTCCATGGCTTCCTTGACGGTTGTCTGCGAATCTTGTAATAGAAAGGAAAGGACTAAAAATTGACCAGATTCTGCTTTTTCCATCAAATCACCTAAATACATTTGTTACCCCTTTCATTTTCTCCTACAAGCATAGCATAAATCTTACAAATGCTGAAATAATCTGTTTCTCATTTTATTTTAAAGCTGATTTCCTCGTCATTATTCCTCAGAAACAGCAAACACACGACTCCCCCTTTGAGCATTTTTATGCTAAAATAGTAGCTATGGATAAAATTATTAAAACAATATCAGAAAGCGGAGCCTTTCGTGCTTTTGTCCTTGATAGCACTGAAACCGTCCGCACTGCTCAAGAAAAACATCAAACTCAAGCCAGTTCAACCGTCGCACTTGGTCGCACCCTTATCGCTAGCCAAATTCTCGCAGCCAATGAAAAAGGAAATACCAAACTAACAGTTAAAGTTCTTGGAACCAGCTCTCTTGGTGCCATCATCACGGTTGCAGATACCAAGGGCAACGTCAAAGGTTACGTTCAAAATCCTGGTGTCGACATCAAAAAGACTGCAACGGGTGAAGTCCTTGTTGGACCTTTTGTTGGAAACGGTCAATTCCTCGTTATCACAGACTATGGTACTGGAAATCCCTACAACTCCATGACTCCCCTCATCTCTGGGGAAATCGGTGAAGACTTAGCCTACTACCTGACTGAAAGTCAACAAACCCCTTCAGCAGTCGGCCTCAATGTTCTTTTGGATAAAGATGACAAGGTCAAAGTTGCCGGAGGTTTCCTTCTCCAAGTATTGCCAGGGGCCAAGGAAGAAGAGATTGCCCGCTTTGAGAAACGCATCCAAGAAATGCCAGCCATCTCAACCCTTCTAGAAAGCGATGACCATATCGAAGCCCTCCTCAAGGCTATCTACGGTGACGAATCCTACAAACGTCTATCTGAAGAAGAAATCCGTTTCCAATGTGACTGCAGCAAAGACCGTTTTATGAACGCTCTTGCCAGCCTTCCAAATTCAGACCTTGAGGAAATGAAAGAGGAAGACCACGGGGCAGAAATCACTTGTCAATTCTGCCAAACAACTTATAACTTTGATGAAAACGACCTGGAGGAACTCATTCGTGACAAATCTTAATACACCCTTTATGATTGGCAATGTTGAGATTCCCAATCGTACCGTTTTAGCACCCATGGCTGGTGTCACCAACTCAGCCTTTCGTACCATCGCAAAAGAGCTCGGAGCTGGACTCGTTGTCATGGAAATGGTCTCTGACAAGGGAATCCAATACAACAACGAAAAAACTCTGCATATGCTTCATATCGATGAAGGAGAAAACCCTGTTTCTATCCAACTCTTTGGTAGCGATGAAGACAGCCTCGCACGCGCAGCAGAATTCATCCAGGAAAACACCAAGACTGATATCGTCGATATCAACATGGGCTGCCCAGTTAACAAAATCGTGAAAAACGAAGCTGGCGCTATGTGGCTCAAGGATCCAGACAAGATCTACTCTATTATCAACAAGGTCCAATCTGTCCTTGATATCCCCCTCACTGTCAAAATGCGTACAGGCTGGTCTGATCCATCCTTAGCCGTGGAGAATGCCCTCGCTGCTGAGGCTGCAGGTGTCTCTGCCCTCGCTATGCACGGCCGTACCCGTGAACAAATGTACACAGGTCACGCAGACCTTGAGACTCTTCACAAGGTCGCTCAAGCTCTGACCAAGATTCCATTTATCGCCAATGGTGACATCCGTACGGTCCAAGAAGCCAAACAGCGTATCGAAGAAGTCGGGGCTGACGCGGTTATGATTGGTCGCGCAGCCATGGGTAATCCCTACCTCTTCAACCAGATCAACCACTACTTTGAAACTGGAGAAATTCTCCCTGACTTGACATTTGAAGACAAGATGAAAATCGCCTACGAACATTTGAAACGCTTGATTAACCTCAAAGGAGAAAACGTAGCCGTTCGTGAATTCCGCGGCCTCGCTCCTCACTACCTCCGGGGGACATCTGGCGCTGCCAAACTTCGTGGAGCCATTTCACAAGCTAGTACCCTAGCAGAGATTGAAACTCTCTTGCAATTAGACAAAGCATAATACACAAAAAACCGTAACTCGCTTGAGTTTACGGTTTTTTAGCTCCTAGGAAAACCTAGATACTATTATTGAATCAAGGCAACGCTTGAAACTTTACCATCCGCACCTGTTGTAATTTGGATGATTTTTCCTCCTCCGATTTTAGCATTATACTTGCCATCATCAAGAGTGTAAGAGTAGCCTCTGATAGAATAGTTTTCTTTCTTTCCATCTGCAGTTTCTACTGTAAATTGACCTCCTGATGAAACCGTAATAGTTTCTCCATTCGCTCCCTTCCAGTTGCCTGCAGCTGCTGAGAAATCACCATCGACCATGGTTAAAACACCCTTGTAGCGTTTGTTGTGTTCGGCTTGCTTGTCTTGAAGTTGGCGGTCAGTTGTTGGATCATAGCCTGACTGGTTAGACTGGGCTTGAGAACCTTGCTGAGTTGACGGAGCCTGAGATGGGGCTTGTTGACTAGGAGCTGCTTGTTCTTGTCTTGATTCAGGTGCTGGTTTCGCTTGTGACTGATCTGCCGTTGTAGAAGACTGACCAGAAGATGCCTGAGCCTTTTCAGATGAAGCTGAGCTTGAAGATTTTTGTGTCTTGCTTTCTTTGCTAGAAGAAGCTGCTTTAGAACTTGATGATTGACTTGTCTTGGCAGAGCTGCTGGTTTGAGTGGTTTCGTTTTTATTTCCACAAGCTCCTAGTAGCAAGGTAGAAGCCAATACAGTCGCTGCCATCAATTTGATATAGGTTTTCTTTTTCATTTTTCTACTCCTTTGTAACATTTTTGAAATGTTAAGAAATCTTTTTGTAATATAATTGTAACATTAGACCTTGAATCTGTCAACTAGTTTGAGAAACTATTTTAAAAAAATTTCTCTCTACTATTTCTATTCGTAATTGAAACGAAAAAATAGAAAATTTCTTAGATTAGAGTCCTATTTTTTGCACCGCTCTTGTATAATCGCTTGTATTATGTTAGACAAAGGAATATAATAACATTGAAATAGAATATAGGAGGTATGCTCTTATGCTAAATAAGTATTACAAGTATCTTCCTTGGTTGATTTTGGGAGCTATTGGCTCTTATCAATCAGCCACTTACTATGCGCGAACTGCATTTGATGTCTTCTATCTGACTGCAATCTTTTTGATTGTTTATATCGCTTTGTTATTTTTACATGAGATCTATCTCAAGTATCGATACAAAGACTTCTTTACTCACATGTTGAGTAATCCTAAGAAAGATAGCCATCCCTAATACAGTCGCAATAGAAAGCCATCTCATGATGGTAGATAAAGAGGTCGGGAACTTTTCCCGACCTCGTTTTTTATTTCAATCGATAGGTTTTTCTTGGTTTCTTTTTAGGCACTCGTTTGAGTCCGACTTCTTCTACATATTCGCCGTATTTTACGAGAAAGTTATTGCTGACGATTGGGCGACCTGGGTTTATGAGATTGACCAATTCAGTTCCTTCGTAGACAGTGAACTCCTCCTCCAGCAGATAGAGAAAGGTTGGGTTCCAGTCGAGACGGCCTTGTATTCGTTTGATGGACTCTTGGATAATAGCATAATGGTCAAAGGCGAAGGCACTCTCCTCCAACTCTACTCCCTCTAGGAAGCACTTGCCCGTCCGAAAATCGACATCTACAAAAACCACATCCTTAGCATCGTCTCCAGCCTGAACGAGGTCTAATGCGCGGCTAGGCAGATAAACCAAGTGGGCAATGGTCACCGTCCAGCCACGTGGATCACGACCGGGAGTCGATACAGTCATCAATTGCTCGATTTTTTCTAAAGGAAGATCGAGATTAACTTCTTCTCTCACCTCGCGCTGACAGGCATGCGCAGCATCCTCTCCCTTATCCATAAAGCCTCCAACCAGAGCCAAACAGTTTTGATAAGGGTGAGCCTTACGACGGATTAGTAAGAGTTTGATCTTTCCTTCTACAAAGCAGTAGGCTACCATATCCACTGTCACACTTGGCTTTTCATATTGAGGGAGTTCTTGCTTGTAGTACCAATCCAAAAACTCCTCCTGACTGGCATGAATTTCATAATATTCTTTTTCCGTCATTCCTGTTGGAATCTTCTTCTCTACCATTTTAAGCCTCCTTTCGAACTGCCTTGGTCCATTGGTACCATCCCACTAGACTATTGAGTGTGTAAACCCAGTACATCCCTTGAATGTGGATATTCTCGCCCCACCAGAGGTAGATACTAAAGAGATTGGTTGCAATCCAGAAAATCCATTGCTCACGATAGAGACGTGTCATCAAAAGCTGACCAACGCCATTGGTCGCATCGGTTACACTATCACGGAAAGGTCGAGCACTATTGATACTTTGGTAAGCCAAGCCCATGCCAATCCAAATGATAACAGTCAAGATCAAGTACTTGAGCCAGTCAAGAACAGATAATTTCTTAGCTTCAAAGTGGGATTCTTCTGGTTTTCCTTGGTCGTTGATACGATTGGACAACCAAGCATAGAGACCAATCGGCTGCATGACAAAGAAGTAAACGGTCGTCAAGACCTCGCCATAAAAAGTCGCATTCATAGCCAAAATCAAATAAATAGCTGAATTAATGGCCCCAAAGAGATAATTGCTTGCACGCCCTTCTGCTACCAAGATAACACAGACAATCCCAGTCCAAGATGCAAACAAGCTCAGCCAGTCATGGCTTTCTGTATTTTGCGTGAATTCCAAGATCAAGGGAACACTTGACAAAGCGATGAGGTATAACCACTGGAAAAGGCTACGACCGACAAAGAGATCTTTCCATAGCAGGCGCATGATCCCTGCAAAACCGATCTTACGAGCTTCTGCATGGACATTTTTAAAGTTTTCGATAAATTGTGTGATTTTTTTAGTTACTGTTTTCATAATTTTCTCCTAATCTGCTTGGTAAATGGCATCAATAGCCACTTTGGCTACTTCATAATTTCCTAGGTAATCCTCAGCTAGATAAACTAGTGGAATGGTGTTTAAATATCGCTCTCTCATCTGGTCCAAATGCTGTGAAAAACTGTAGCGAATGTGGTCTTCTGCCATGGTCATATCTCTAAACCCGTCATTGACATAGGAGCCTACAGGTTGCACAAAGAGAATCAAGTCCCATTTTTCCTTAGCCAAGATCGAAACAAAGAGATTGTCAAAGGTTTCTCCTGATAAGTTCTCTTGAGCCTCAGCCTCCATGTAATAGTCATAGTAGCCCTTGGTTACCAAGGAGTTGGTGTCAGCTATCACTAGACCTCGATTGGCATTACTGTCAATTAACTTAGAGGTCTGGTCATACTGCCCTAAAAGGAGATAATAATAATCCTTTGGAGTCAATTCATCGTCGCGGACATTGTTTTTGATCTGGTACTCACGTGCGTATTCCAGGCTGACCGGCGCATCGTAATACCTTGCCAAATCCTTGGCTAGAGTAGTCTTCCCATTGCTGGCACTTCCCATAATCAACACTTTCTTAGTAAACTGACGACGGAAGGGTTGAGCAATATATTTCCAATATTTGCTTGGATTTTCTCGAATCATAGTCGCTGAGATACCAAACTTTCTTTCTTGTAAGACGGTGCCAAATCCACGCTTAGCTAGCTCTTGCTGGTAGTCTTCTTCTCCCACAAAAAAAGTCAGTTCTTGCTGGGTTTCATCATAGGAAATCTCCGATAACATCTGGTCCAACCACTCTTGCCAGCCCATAGGGTAACGGGGAAGGTTGGTCTCATCCAGTTTGCAGACAGAGGTCAACTCATCGTCACGAAAAGCCTCTCGGATATAGCGAAATCGTTTTTGAAGAGTTAAGCCTATCTGCTCCCCTCGGTCTCCCTCATAGCCTGAAACGACTACCCAGACCTGATCACACTGGCGCTTCGCTCTCTGGATCAGGTCGATATGCCCTTGATGGAGAGGAGCAAAGGTCCCAAATACCACTGCTGTTTTCTTTTTCATACATACTCGCATTTTTATAATTTTATATATTTTTATTTTTCTATGTTTTTATTATATCTTATATTTTTATTTTGTCAATAGTTTTTTATTATTTTTTATAAAAAAGTAGCAAAAAAGAATCAGGATCACTCCTGATTCTCTATTTTTATGCAATATCAAATTTTAACTGGCCTGCTTTAACACCAATCTTAAGTGTGCTGCCTGCCTCTAATTCTCCCTTGAGAAGAAGTTCTGCCAACTTGTCTTCCACTTCTGTTTGTAGGGTTCTGCGAAGTGGACGAGCTCCCATCTCTGGGTCATATCCTTGATTTGCTAACAATTTCAGAGCTGAAGCTTGTAATTTCAAGTCAATGCCTTTTTCAGCCAAACTTGCCACTAAAGGTTTGACCATAATCTTCACCACTTCCTGCATATAGTCACTAGATAGGCTATGGAAGACCACCTTTTCATCAATACGGTTGATAAACTCAGGTCTATAAGCTTTTTTCAGTTCTTCAAACATGCGTTTTTCCATATTTTCCTGGTCAAAACGAATGTCCTTTGCCCCAAAACCAACTGTCTTGTCATCACGAAGGGCTGTCGCACCAAGGTTTGACGTCATGATGATAATGGTATTTGAAAAGTCGACCTTGCGTCCCTTACTATCGGTCAAGACACCATCATCCAAAACCTGCAAGAGAACATTAAAGATGTCTGGATGGGCCTTCTCTACCTCGTCAAAGAGGAGAACAGAGTATGGTTTGTTGCGGACCTTCTCGGTCAACTCCCCACCTTCTTCATAACCCACATAGCCCGGAGGAGCTCCGTTAAGACGGCTGGCTGCGAATTTCTCCATATACTCACTCATATCAAAGCGGATAAGGGCTGATTCGTCATCAAAAAGAACTTCTGCTAGAGCCTTGGCTAATTCGGTCTTTCCGACACCCGTCGGTCCTAGGAACATAAAGGAACCAATCGGACGCTTGTGACTACGAATACCAGACTGATTGCGACGAATGGCACGACTAATGCTTGAAACTGCTTGATCTTGACCGATGACACGCTTGTGTAGTTCAGCTTCCAAGTTCAGGTATTTCTTAGCATCAGTCTGAGTCAGTTTTTGGACTGGAATACCTGACAAACGACTCAAGGTGGTCAAAATATCAGACTCTGTCACCAAGTCTTTATAGACAGGCACTTCCTCTTCTTTTGCGATTAGCTGAGCTACCTGTTTCCACTTACCATCCATCAAGGCCTTGTCAGCTGGACTCAAGTCGGATTCGTCTGCTTTCACTTGCTTGGATTTGTTTTGCACTGTTGCTGCTGCTTCATCTAAGAGGTCGATGGCAGAGTCTGGTAAGTGACGACTGGTCAAGTATCGATGCGCCATCTTAACCGCTGTTTCAACCGCTTCATCTGTGATTTGTACACGGTGATGTTTCTCATAAGTCACCTTCAAACCTTGCAAAATGGTCATACTGTCTGCCACACTTGGCTCTTCAATCGTCACTTTAGCGAAACGACGAGAAAGGGCTGCGTCTTTTTCGATGTGTTTTTGATATTCTTCCTGAGTAGTCGCACCAACCGTTCTCAAGGTGCCACGCGCCAAGGCTGGCTTCAAGATATTGGCCGCATCCAGAGTTGAGTCAATTCCACTACCAGAACCCATGATAGTATGAAGTTCATCGATAAAGAGGATGACTTGGCCATCTTCTTCAATATCCTTGATGATATTGTTCATGCGTTCTTCAAAGTCACCACGGAAACGTGTACCTGCAACAACATTCATCAAATCAAGCTCTAACACGCGCATCTTAGCCATTTCCGCAGGTACATCACCACTAGCAATACGCTGGGCAAGACCAAGCGCCAGAGCTGTTTTCCCGACACCAGCATCCCCAACCAAGACAGGATTGTTCTTGGTCTTACGGCTCAAGATTTGAATCATACGTGAGATTTCCTTGTCCCGACCAATGACTGGTTCTAACTTGCCAGAACGCGCTTGCTCTGTCAAATCATGCGTATAGTCCTCGAGACCACCACTCGGAGTCTGGGGCATGCCCATCATATTAGCCATAGAATTTTGCTTATCAGCTACTGTACGATGGCGTTGGCGTAGAGCCTTGAGATCTTCACGAGTCCAGCCTGCACGTTCTTCTAAATTGCGACGAAGGGCAGCAATCTTAACCTGATCTTTCTTATCTTCATAAGAAAAACCTGCTCTCTCTAAGATACGAGTAGCCAAGGCATTGCCATCATGCAAAATCGCATAGAGGACATGCTCTGTCCCTAACACCTTAGCATGGACCACTGACGCTACATATTCGGCTTCATCAAAGAGAACCTGCAAACGATGAGAAAACGGCAATTCCGTAAAGGTTTCATCCTGGCTATAGTCCATTTCAGTCAGTTCCAAAGCCACCTTTTCTAAACGGTCCATCTCATATGGATAATCATTTAAAGTTGCCCCTGCCACACTATAACTATGATTGGACATGGCAATCAACAAGTGCCAAGACTCTAGGTAACGAGCTCCAAAATGGCCAGCCACCATGTAGGCACTTTCGATACATTCATTCAATGCTTTTGAATAGTTCATCTTACTTCCCTTTTCTATCTACCTCTTGTATGACCTGTCTTAGCATGTTTGCTCGAACAACTGGAGCTTCTTCTCCTAGAACGCGATCCAAAGCTACTGCTACCAGCAAATTCATCTCTTGCTTGGTCATCAATTCCTGCTCAACCAAAAGCTGTAGAATATCCTCATAAATTTCTTGACTGACCCGCTCACCAATTGAGTAAAGCAGCTCCCTGAGCATTTCATGATGACTAGAAAACTCAATCCGTCCTATACGAATGTAGCCTCCGCCACCACGCTTACTTTCAACCAAGTAGCCTCTACTTTCCGTAAAGCGTGTCTTGATCACGTAGTTAATCTGACTAGGAACAACCTGAAAAGTATCTGCCAACTGACTTCGTTGCAACTCCACAATACCAGATTGATCTAAAATCGCCTTGATGTAGGCCTCAATATGATCCGATGTATTTTTAAATCTCATTACAAACCCACCTCTCTCTTTAAACCTTGACTATCTTTGACTATTATACCGAAATTTTCTCATTTTTAAAAGAAAAAGGGCGCTGGTAAAGGATAATCTTCACCAACTCCCTATTTTTCTACTTATCTATACCTAATTCTGCCAAGATTTGACGTTTGTAGGCAATCTTTTGGACTTCCTTGTCCTCATCTTCAGACCAATCTAGTTTAATTTCTGAAACAATCTGCCCAGGGCGATTTTTCAAGATATAAATGCGGTCGCTAAGATTGAGAGCCTCTTCGATACTATGCGTGATAATCAGGGTCGTCAGCTGCAACTGCTTGTGAATCTCCAGATACCAAGCGTGGAGTTCCATCTTGGTCATCTCATCCAAGGCGCTAAAAGCCTCATCCAAGAGAAAAAGCTTGTGCCCGAAAAGGTAGGTACGAAGCAAGGCTACACGCTGGCGCATCCCGCCACTAAGTTCATGAGGGTATTTATCTCTTACAGCTGTCAACTGGAAGGTCGCAAGAATTTCATCTGCGCGAGCAATAGCTTCTGCCTTATCCACCTTTTGAATCAAGAGGGGCAGAATGATATTACCAAGCACCGTCTTGTGTTCCAAGAGCAGATCCTTTTGCAACATATAACTCACGCGCCCCTTGGGATTCTCCTCCCCATCAAGGACAATTCTCCCTGACTGAACTTCTAAAATCCCCGCAATTAAGTTGAAAAGCGTAGTCTTACCAACACCACTTGGGCCTAGGATAGAAACCACTTCACCTGAAGTCACTTTCAGATTGATATCCTCTAAAATCCTCTCTTGACCATAGGCATAACTGACGTGTTCTAGTCTAATTTCTGTCATTATTTTACAAATTCGTTGGTGAAGCCTTTATCTGTCAAGTCTTCTTTAAGGATACCATTTTCTTTATCCCATTTGTAGAAGGCATTCCAGCGAGCTGCATCAAATTGACCCCATTTTTCCTTGTCGCTTGCGTATTCTTTTGACAAGTATTTTTGAGATTCGATGACAAAGTCACGTTTTTCCTTGAGTTCAGGCGCATTCTTGATGAGGATATCTGCAGCTTCTTCTGGATGCTCCATAGCATATTGGTAACCTTTTTTGATAGCTTGGATGACTTTACGTGCTTCTTCTTTGTTGTCTTTCAAATAGTCATTGTTTGCGATGATAACTGGTGAATAGTAGTCAAACTCTTTAACGTAGTCTTTCAAGTACATGAAATTAGCATCTACACCTTGAGATTTTGCAAGGATACCATCCCAACCGTAGTAGATCCAAGCAGTATCAAAGACCCCATTGGCAATCGGTGTGATTGAGTTTGAGTCGTTATTTGGTACTTTTTCAACCTTCTCAAAGTCTCCACCTTGAGATTCTACCAATGTTTTCAACATAGCAAGTTCAGTTGGGTCATTCCAAGTTCCGTATTTCTTACCAACCAAGTCTTTTGGACTAGCTACATTGTCAGATTTACGAGAGATGATTCCTGATGTATTGTGCTCAACAATAGCTGCAACGGCAGTAATTCCTGCTCCTTTTTCCAATTTTTTAGCCATATAGTCTTGGAAATAGACTGCAAATGGTGCCTTACCGTTAATAACCAAGTCAGAAGAACTTTCTTCTGGTGGCAATTTCAAATCAACATCCACTCCAGCTTCTTTGAAATAACCTTTTTCCTTAGCAACATAAAGCCCTGTGTGGTTGGTATTTGGCGTCCAGTCTAGGATAAAGTCAATCTTCTTGAGTTCTGCTTCCTTATTATCCTTAGAAGCAGTTCCTTGACCACAGGCCACAAGCACAACAGCTACAAGAGCTGTTAAAACAGTTAAAAACACTTTCCATGTTTTCTTCATTTCAATTTCCTCTTTTCTTTTTCAGAAACATTCTTATTCTACGAACGTTTCCATTTAATAACATATTTTTCACTGACATCAACCAGCTTCATACCGAGAAGACTGATAATCGATACCAGAATAATAATAGCGAACATGGTATCATACTGAAACAGTTTCTTGGACTGAATCATATAGACACCTAATCCTTCAAAGCCTCCCAACCACTCAGATACCACTGTTGTGATAAAGGCGTAGGAGACACTGACCCTCAGACCTGCATAAAAGTAAGGCAAACTGACTGGGATTTTAAAATGCCAAAGAATTTGCCAAGGTTTGGCTCGCATCAGACTAAACAAGGTCAGCATATCCTTGTCACAATGCCTAAAACCGTCCAAAATACTTACGATGATAGGAAAAGTTGTCGTTAAGATAATCAAGACAATCTTGGGCAAAATCCCATAACCGAGCCACAAGACCAGGATAGGAGCTATGGCAATAGTCGGGATAGTCTGAACGACCACCATCATAGGGTAAATCAGGTCATTAAGCCAAGTCAAACTGTCCATAAGTACAGCCATGAGACAGGCAATCAAAACTCCCAGAACCAGCCCCAGTAAAGCCACTCTCAAGGTCGCCCAACTATGGTGCCAGAGAAATTCTCTATCACGAACAAAGGCCTGGAGAATTTCAAGAGGTGTCGGCAGGATAAACTTGGGGAGAAGTTTAAGAAAACCTGCTACCTGCCAGATTGACAAGACTCCTAGAAAGCCCAATAGACTAATGTGTCGTCTCAGTATACTTTTCAAGTTTCTCATCAATACTTAAAATCTCTCCTACATTTATTTTGACATTAGCAAAGACATTGTCTGCCTCCTGCCCTGCCACCTCTAGCGCTTCTTTGAGAATGCGCATAAGCTCATCAAACTCCCCTTCCAAGACCGTTTCAAATGGTGTCACCACCATAGTCATCTCTTGAGCTTGCAGATAAGCAATGACTTGATCGATAACAGCAATCCGATCAATCCCCTGTGATAGGGGTAAAATTTGCAAGGCGATGCTTGCTTTCATAAGAACCTCCTCTTCTTGTTTTCCTTTGACAAAAAGAAAAACCTTTCCAATATATGGAAAAGATCAAGATTAGACTAAGTATCGTTCCCTACGCTGGCATTACCCAGATCAGGTGCGGTCGAAGCTTAACGCTTCCTCTCAGACTGTACACAGACTCCCATATATTATATGGACATATGATAGCGCAAAACAAAAAAAATGTCAAGGAAACTGCTTACAGAAAACTATGAAAAAGAGTTTGAAGGCAAATGCTTCAAACTCTATCTTAGCTTTCTTATTTAGCCTCGTACCAGGTTGCCCCTTCATTTTCATCTGCGATAAGGGGAACACTGAGTTGGATGGCTTCTTCCATGGTTTGTTTTACCAGTACTTTGACGGCTGCTAGTTCTGATTTCGGAACTTCAAGGACGATTTCATCATGCACTTGCAAGAGCATCTTGGTCTGATAACCACCTTCAACTAGAGCTTTGTCTAGCTGGATCATAGCAATCTTGAGGATATCTGCTGCCGAACCCTGGATAGGGGAGTTAATAGCAGTCCGCTCCGCAAAGCCACGAATGTTAAAATTACGCGAATTGATGTCTGGCAACTCACGACGACGCTTGAAGAGGGTCTCCACATAGCCCTTATCACGCGCCTCACGCACCACCTCATCCATGTAGTTTTTAATACCTGGGAAGCGTTCAAAGTAAGTGTCAATGTAGGCTTTTGCTTCCTTACGGCTAATGCCCAGATTATTAGACAAGCCAAAGTCTGAAATCCCGTAAACCACACCGAAGTTAACTGCCTTGGCGTTACGACGGTCGTTTGGAGTCACATCTTCAGGACGTTCAATACCAAAGACCCTCATGGCCGTCGAGGTATGTATATCTGCTCCCTCTTGGAAGGCCTTAATCAAGTGCTCATCTTTAGAAATATGAGCCAAAACGCGCAACTCAATCTGTGAATAATCCGAGCTGAGCAGCACGCTATCCTCCCACTCAGGCACAAAAGCCTTACGAATGAGACGGCCTTGCTCCAAACGCACAGGAATATTTTGCAAGTTTGGATCTACACTAGACAGACGCCCTGTCTGAGTCAAATCCTGCACATAGCGCGTGTGGATCTTGCCATCATCCAAAATCCAATCCTGCAAGCCAATCACGTAAGTAGATTGGATCTTAGCAATCTGACGGTAGTCGAGGATTTTCTTAACAATCGGAGCAATAGGAGCCAGGCGCTCTAGCACATCCACGGCTGTCGAGTAACCTGTCTTGGTTTTCTTGGTGTATTCGAGGGGGAGACCTAACTTTTCAAAAAGTAGTTCACCAAGCTGTTTAGGCGAGTTGATATTAAACTCCTCACCAGCCATTTCATAAATCTCCTGAGTTAGCTTTTCAATGACAAGTTCATTTTCAGCCTGCATCTCAAGCAAGGTCTCTTTCTTGACCGTAATTCCAGCGATTTCCATCTTGGCAAGGACAAAGGCTAGAGGTTGCTCCATGTCATAGAGAAGATCTAACTGTCCATGTTCACTGAGTTTTTCAAGTAAAACAGGTTCGGTCTCAACCAATACCGCAACCTTGCGAGCTAAATGCTCCAAGAATTTCTCTCTCTCAGGGATGGCTTTCTTGACCCCCTTACCGTAGAAGGTCTCATCATCGATCATGTAAGTTTGACCATAGAGACTCGCGATTGTTGAAATTTCATTGTTCTCAACTGTTGAGAGTAAGTATTTTGCCAAGCGACTGTCAAAAGCAGGAGCCTGCAAATCCAAGCCAAAACGATTTAAGAGAACCTTCGCTTTCTTAAAGTCATATACTTTCAGAGGTGTTTTTTCTAGAAATTCCTTGAGAATTGGCTCCTGCAAGAGCTTAAGTTTGTCTGTGGCGTAAAGTTTATCCCCGCAGGACCAGGCAAAACCAACCAAGTCATCTGTATGGTAGTTCTCACCAAAAAGCTCAAAGTGGAAGATGGAGTCTGCGCTCAGCATGTCTTGGCTGACGTGGTCAACGATAGTGAAATCCAAACTTTCAGGCGCATCCGTTGACGAAACATTCAAAGCTTGCTTGAGCTGTTTGAAGCCCATCTCATCGTAGAATTTTCCGAGATTTTCCACATCGGGTCCACTATAGACCAAATCATCTAGTCCAATCTCAATCGGTGCCTGAGTCTCAATAGTCGCCAAGGTTTTAGACAGGAAGGCTTGTTCCTTGTCATTGATGAGATTTTCCTTCATCTTAGAAGCCTTCATGCCCTCGATATTTTCATAAATACCCTCTAGCGAACCGTGTTCTAGCAAGAGCTTGATGCCCGTCTTTTCACCAATCTTAGTGACGCCAGGGATATTATCAGACTTATCCCCCATAAGGGCCTTGAGATCTATAAACTGAGCTGGAGTGAGTCCCATCTTTTCCATAAGATAAGCTGGTGTAAAGGCCTCAAACTCAGCCACACCTTTCTTGGAAATCTCGACCACCGTATGCTCATCCGTCAACTGGATCAAATCCTTATCTCCGCTAACAATTGTCACATCAAAAGAATCCTTCTCAGCCAAACGGCCCAGAGTCCCGATGATATCATCTGCCTCATACTGGGGCAACTCGTAGTGTCGAATTCCAAGGTGGTCTAACAACTCACGAATGAAGGGAAATTGCTCACGAAACTCATCTGGAGTTTTAGCACGGCCACCCTTGTAGTCTGCATACATCTCTGTTCGGAAAGTCGTCTTGCCTGCATCAAAAGCTACCAAAACATGGCTGGGTTCAACTCGCTCCAAGACATGATTTAACATGAGTTGAAAGCCATAGATTGCATTGGTATGAAGACCATTAGCATTTTTAAAACGATCCAGCTGCTGATAAAGCGCAAAAAAAGCTCGAAAGGCAACAGAAGATCCATCAATCAATAATAATTTTTTCTTGTCCATACACCCATTATAAAGGAAAGCGGGGAAAAATACCATCGGAAAGAGCTGAAAAACTTGGACTTATCCCTATTTCACCATAAAAAAGAAAAGGACTATTCAAATCCTTTTCTTTTATTGATTTCATGCGATTTATTTATTAAATTTTCTCTTTGCAAATGGTAGCAAACCAAGAAGGAGACCAATAAATCCTAGCGATGCGACTGCTGAAGCATCTTGGCTTCCCGTATTTGGAAGGAATTGTTCATCTGTTGCTGCAGGCGCTTTGTAGGTACGATCTTGTTCAGTTCCAAGAGTAGGGCTTGTAGCCAAAGGAGCTACACTGCCAGTGTATTCTGGAACTTCGTTTACTGCTGGTTCAATCTTTTCAGCGTAGGCTGGAATATTGGCTACGGCTGGGGAACCACTTTCTCCATAAACTGGAACATTCGCTACTGCCGGAGCACCGCTTTCTCCATAAGGAAGAGCATTGTTTACTATTGGTGTACCGCTTTCTCCGTAAGCTGGAACATTCACTACGGCTGGAGCACCGCTTTCTGCATAGGCTGGAACACTCGCTACTGCCGGAGCACCGCTTTCTCCATAAACTGGAACATTCGCTACGGCTGGGGAACCACTTTCTCCATAAGCTGGAACATTCGCTACTGCTGGAGCGCCACTTTCGCCATAGGCTGGGAGTTCATTTACAGCAGCTTCTACCGCATTTGCACCTTTGTTGTATTCTGGCAACTCTGCAGTTGCAGCTTCTACCGCGTTCGCCCCACCTTTAAAGTCTTCAATTTCGAGAACAGCCGACATGACACTACTTAGAGTCTTAATAGCATCCTCATAGTCTGCTAAAGTTTGTTGCAAGTCTTTGACTTGACTATTCTTGTCACCAGAGACTTGTAAACTTGATAATTGCACTTTAATCTTAGCAACTTGCTCTTCTAATTTACTTAGCTCAAGTTTTTTCGCATTACTATTTTCTTCCGCCGCTTCCTTATCTGCCGCTGCGAGTTTAGCTTGGTCTTGGCTTGAAAAATCTTCTTGATTCATCTCTTCTGCTGGTGTCACCTGATCGCTGTCTTCTGCCAAGAAATCATCTAACAAATCTGACGCTTCGATATCGCCTTCTTCGATAGCTTTCAAGATAGCATCCTTACCAATCACTTCCTTAGCTGCCATAATCGCTGCTTCCTTATCAGTGATAGTAGCATCCTTGTTGATGTCATCGATAGTTGATTTTTCGATTTTTTCTAGGGTAGCGATTAAATCTGAGCGAACTTTTGCTACTTCTTCCGCCGCTTCCTTGTCCGCTGCAGCGAGTTTAGCTTGGTCTTGGCTTGAGAAATCTTCTTGGCTCATCGCTTCGGCCGGGGTCACCTGATCGCTGTCTTCTGCCAAGAAATCATCTAACAAGTCAGATGCTTCAATATCTCCATCTTCGATAGCTTTCAAGATGCCGTCCTTGCCAATCACTTCTTTAGCCGCCTTAATCGCTGCTTCCTTATCAGTGATAGTGGCATCCTTCGTATGCCGTCTTCTGCTTGAAAAAAAAAACTATACTAACGAA
>CABTWF010000004.1:0-74716 GCA_902488495.1 uncultured Streptococcus sp.
CAGGAAGAGCTGAGAAAGAACATCGGTCTGGTCTTGCAGGATCCCTTCCTCTATCACGGGACTATCAAGTCCAATATCGCCATGTACCAAGATCTTAGTGATGAAGAGGTACAGGCTGCGGCTGCCTTTGTGGATGCAGATTCCTTTATTCAGGAGCTTCCGCAGAGTTATGATGCAGCTGTGTCTGAGCGTGGTTCGAGCTTTTCTACTGGACAGCGTCAGCTTCTTGCATTTGCTAGAACAGTCGCCAGTCAACCTAAAATCCTGATTTTGGATGAAGCGACAGCCAATATTGACTCTGAAACAGAAAGTTTGGTTCAAGATTCCCTAGCTAAGATGAGACAGGGGCGGACAACCATTGCTATTGCTCATCGTCTTTCGACCATCCAAGATGCCAACTGCATCTATGTCTTGGACAAGGGGCGCATCATCGAGAGTGGCACCCATGAGGAACTCTTGGCCTTGGGAGGGACCTATCACAAGATGTATAGCTTGCAGGCAGGTGCCATGTCATAAAGAAGAATTCCTCTAAATAACAGATTTCTTGCACCGCCTTTTCCATTTTGTGGTATAATGAAAAATGTTGACAAATAGTATAATAAAAACAAAGGAGAAACAGCATGCTGAAATGGGAAGACTTGCCCGTGGAAATGCAATCAAGCGAGGTTGAGTCTTACTACCAGCTTGTCTCTAAAAGGAAAGGTTCGCTGATTTTCAAGCGTTGCCTGGATTGGGTTCTGGCCCTGTTTTTGCTACTTTTGACTTCTCCCGTCTTTCTTATCTTGAGCATTTGGATCAAGTTGGATAGCAAGGGACCTGTCATTTATAAGCAAGAGCGCGTGACCCAGTACAACCGTCCGTTCAAGATTTGGAAGTTCCGTACCATGGTAACGGATGCGGATAAAAAAGGAAGTCTGGTGACTTCAGCTAACGATAGCCGTATTACCAAAGTGGGAAATTTCATTCGCCGTGTGCGCTTGGACGAACTGCCTCAGCTGGTCAATGTCCTTAAAGGCGAGATGTCCTTTGTAGGCACAAGACCTGAGGTGCCACGCTACACCGAGCAGTATAGTCCTGAAATGATGGCGACCTTGCTCTTGCCAGCAGGAATCACCTCTCCAGCCAGCATCAACTACAAGGATGAGGACACCATCATCAGTCAAATGACGGAGAAAGGTCTGTCAGTTGACCAAGCTTATGTAGAGCATGTCCTTCCTGAAAAGATGCGCTATAATCTCGCCTATCTCCGAGAGTTTAGTTTCCTTGGAGACATCAAAATCATGTTTAAAACCGTGTTTGAGGTACTAAAATAAAGTAGTCATGAGAAAATGACTACAGATAAAAGGAGCAAATCAATGCCAAATTACAATATTCCATTTTCACCACCCGATATTACCGAAGCTGAAATTGCTGAAGTAGCAGATACCCTGCGCTCTGGTTGGATCACAACAGGTCCGAAGACAAAAGAACTGGAGCGTCGCTTGTCTCAATACACACAGACGCCTAAGACTGTCTGCCTCAACTCTGCGACTGCCGCCCTTGAGTTGATTTTGCGCGTTTTGGAAGTGGGACCTGGTGATGAAGTCATCGTTCCAGCTATGACCTATACAGCTTCATGTAGTGTGATCACTCACGTGGGAGCAACACCTGTCATGGTGGATATTCAAGCAGATACGTTTGAGATGGACTATGACTTGCTAGAGCAAGCTATTACTGAGAAAACTAAGGTGATTATTCCGGTTGAGCTTGCAGGGATTGTGTGCGACTATGACCGTTTGTTCCAAGTCGTGGAGAAAAAACGGGACCTCTTTACTGCTTCAAGTAAGTGGCAAAAAGCCTTTAACCGTATCGTGATTGTTTCTGATAGTGCCCATGCTTTGGGCTCAACCTACAAGGGACAACCGGCTGGTTCCATTGCAGACTTTACGTCATTCTCTTTCCACGCAGTCAAGAACTTCACAACTGCTGAAGGGGGAAGTGCAACTTGGAAAGCTAATCCAGCTATTGATGATGAAGAAATGTACAAGGAATTTCAAATCCTATCTCTTCATGGTCAAACAAAGGATGCTCTTGCCAAGATGCAATTGGGTTCATGGGAATACGATATTGTTACACCAGCCTACAAGTGCAACATGACGGATATCATGGCTTCGCTTGGTTTGGTACAATTGGACCGTTACCCAGCTTTGCTACAACGTCGTAAGGACATCGTGGACCGCTATGATCGTGGGTTTGCGGGTACTCGTATTCGTCCATTGGCACACAAGACTGATAGTGTCGAATCTTCACGCCACCTCTACATCACCCATGTAGAAGGAGCAAGTTTAGAAGAACGCAACCTCATCATCCAAGAATTGGCCAAAGCAGGAATTGCAAGTAATGTACACTATAAACCGCTTCCTCTCTTGACAGCCTATAAGAATCTTGGTTTTGATATGGCAGATTATCCAAGAGCCTATGCCTTCTTTGAAAACGAAATTACCCTCCCTCTTCATACAAAATTAAGCGATGAAGAAGTTGATTACATCGTTCAGACTTTGGTGAGAATTTCTGAAGAAATCCTCGGTTCTGGAAAAAATTCATAAAAAAATCTTGACAAAAAGCGGACAATAGCATATAATATTCTCAACAAATCAGAAAAGTAACTATGTTTGATCTTCAGGGAGCCTGTGGTGATTGTGAACAGGTGGTTGGAAGTAGTGAAAGTGGGCTGATTTTAAAAATGAATTTGAAACAATGAAAATTCGGTGCGCACACCTTACAGTGCAACTTGTTGTTAGACAAGACAGAGATGTAAAGGAGAATAGTCCCTTTATAATTGAGGTGGCACCGCGTTACCAACGCCCTCACACGGAAGTAGATTCTGTGTGTGGGCTTTTTTCTTTCGGTCATTTTGTTTATCTTTTATTAGGGCGTTAAGTCGCTTTGATGAACTTGAGTTCTATCTGCAGCTCCTTGCCTACTACTAAAAGCAAACAAAACGGCCGGATTAATATGGAAAGAGGAAAATTTTATGACAACTAAAGGTTATTTTGGACAATTTGGTGGTAGTTTTGTACCGGAGCCGATTCAGGCTTTGTTGGATGAGTTGGAAGTGACATTTGACAAGTACAAGGATGATCCAGAGTTTTTGGCAGAATTTCGCCATTACTTAAAGGACTATTCAGGTCGCGAAACACCGCTCTATTTTGCGGAAAGTTTGACAGACCACTTAGGTGGCGCTAAGATTTATCTCAAACGTGAAGACCTTAACCACCTTGGTTCTCACAAGCTCAACAATGTTTTAGGACAAATTCTTTTGGCCAAACGTATGGGCAAAAAACGAGTAATCGCAGAAACAGGAGCTGGTCAGCACGGTGTTGCGACAGCAGCGGCTGCAGCCAAGTTTGGTATGGCCTGTGATGTCTACATGGGGGCAGAGGATGTGGAGCGTCAACGTCTCAATGTTTTCCGTATGGAGATGATGGGAGCAACTGTTCACGCAGTTGAAACAGGGACTCGTACCCTCAAAGATGCGGTTGATGCAGCCTTTGGAGCATGGATGAATGACCTTGAAGCCTTCTATGTTCTGGGATCTGCTGTAGGTCCTCACCCTTATCCTACCATTGTCCACGAGTTCCAAAAAGTCATCAGTGAAGAATCTCGTCGTCAAATCTTAGAAAAAGAAGGTCGTTTACCAGATTACGTTATTGCTTGTGTAGGTGGTGGTTCTAATGCCATCGGTGCTTTTTCACAGTATGTGGCTGATGAAGAAGTCAAATTGGTTGGGGTTGAAGCTGCTGGTCACGGACTTGACACAGACAAGCACGCAGCTACTATGACAAAAGGTAGTATCGGAATTGTCGACGGCATGAAGACCTATGCAGTCTTTAAGGAAGATGGAGAGCTAGCTCCAGTTTACTCTATCTCAGCTGGATTGGACTATCCAGGGGTTGGCCCAGAACACGCCTACTTCAAAGATTCAGGTCGCGTGGAATATGTGGCTGCGACGGATGAAGAAGCTGTTCAGGCTCTCCTCCTTCTCAGCAAGACTGAAGGAATTATCCCAGCAATTGAAAGTTCGCACGCTATCGCAGAAGCAGTTAAACGTGCACCGAAACTAAGTAAAGACGACATTATCATCATCAATGTCTCTGGTCGTGGAGACAAGGACGTAGCTGCAATTGCGGACTACCTAGAAGCTAAAAAATAATAGATGGAAAAATTACAGTCTTTTCTCTCACAGAGAGCTTGTGGTTGCTGAAAACAAGCAGAGAAAGCTGTAAGGTTGGGTCCATCTGAAATAAGAGAAGAAAACATAATTCTCAAGGGAGTGCCCTTTATCGCACAGCCTGTTACAGGAGGTATCTGAGACAGGAATGAGAGATAGGAGAAATCCTATAATTGAGGTGGCACCGCGAATTTCGTCCTCACGCAAGTTATTTTGCGTGGGGATTTTTATATGTCTATTATAGGTTCAGATGTTTAGTTTTAAATTATTGTTCATTATTAAATAGATTGCTACAAAAAATTTGCGAACGAAGTGAGCTTTTAAAAGATATTTCCTGCCATAGTGGTATCCTATAGAAGCAAATATGCTTCTATAGGACGGAATTTTTGAGAGTAAAATAGTTCGGGGAACTATTTTAGCCTGAGCCTAGAAATGAATGAGCGAGGAGCTCAAAAATTAGGTCTTTCATTTCATGGATTTCTAAAATCATCCACTGGATAATTTTACCTCCCGTCCGCACTATTTAAGGGAAATAGAAAAAGATAAAAAATTAAAAATAAGGAACTGAAAGGGAAATTACAATGGAACGAATCATTCATGGAGATGTCTTATCACCAATCTTGGCTTATATGCGCCTAAAGGGGCAACACAAGGTTATTTTAGAGAGTATTCCGAGAGACAAGGAAACAGCTCGTTTTTCTATCCTAGCCTATAATCCAGTTTTTGAGATTAAGTTTGAAAATGGAGTTCTTTATCAAAATGGGCAAGTGATTGATCGTGATCCTTTGGATTTCCTTTATGAAGTGACTCATAAGAGCCAACACCATTCAGAACTACCTTTTGGTGGAGGAGCCATTGGATTTGTGGGTTACGATATGATTTCGCTCTATGAAGAAATTGGTCAAATTCCTGAGGATACAATTGGGACGCCAGACATGCATTTCTTTGTCTATGAGAGCTACATGGTCTTTGACCACAAGAAGGAAAAAATCCATGTCATCGAGGATGCGCTTTATAGTGAGCGCAGTCAAGAAGACTTGGAAAAAGCCTTGAACCAAGTGCTTGAGGAATTACGCATTCCTGCAGCAAATGAATTTGAAGACTTGGATTTATCACCACTTGACTTCAACCCCCATATCGCTCCTCAGAAGTTTGAGGAAATGGTAGAAACAGCTCGTGACTTGATTCGAAATGGTGACATGTTCCAATGCGTACTCAGTCAGCGCTTCTCAGCAGAGATTACTGGAAATCCTTTTGACTTCTACAGAAATCTCCGCGTGACCAATCCATCTAATTACCTTTATTTCTATGATTTTGGTGATTATCAAATTATCGGTGCCAGTCCAGAAAGTTTAGTTTCAGTTAAAAATGGCATCGTGACAACCAATCCGATTGCAGGGACGAGACCAAGAGGAGCAACGGATGAAGAGGACAAGGCCTTAGCGACAGACCTGCTTTCGGATGAAAAGGAAACAGCAGAGCATCGAATGTTGGTAGACTTGGGTCGTAACGATATTGGTCGCATCTCTGAAACGGCAAGTGTCCAAGTTACCAAGTATATGGAAGTGGAGCTCTTCCGCTACGTCATGCATTTGACCAGTGTTGTCAAGGGGCGTTTGCTTCCAGAACTCACTGCCATGGATGCTTTAAAATCAACACTTCCTGCTGGAACAGTTTCAGGAGCACCAAAGATTCGAGCTATGAGACGCATCTATGAACTGGAAACAGAAAAACGGGGCGTATACGCAGGAGCAATCGGCTACTTGTCTGCGACGGGTGATATGGATTTCGCCATTGCCATCCGAACGATGATTCTCAAAAATCAAACAGCCTATGTTCAGGCTGGGGCAGGGATTGTCTACGACTCCATCGCCCAAAACGAATACCAAGAAACCATTAACAAGGCTAAATCTATGACTAGAATTGGAGAACTAAGACCATGATTTTATTGATTGACAACTATGATTCTTTTACCTATAACTTGGCGCAGTACATTGGGAATTTTGCAGAAGTTCAGGTTTTGAGAAATGATGATCCCAAGCTGTATGAAGAAGCTGAAAAAGCAGATGGTCTGGTTTTTTCGCCTGGTCCTGGTTGGCCAGTTGATGCCGGAAAGATGGAAGACATGATTCGTGACTTTGCTGGCAAGAAGCCGATTCTTGGGATTTGTTTGGGGCACCAAGCCATTGCAGAAGTCTTTGGTGGTAAGTTAGGTTTGGCTCCAAAAGTCATGCATGGGAAACAGAGCAATATCAGCTTTGAAGCGCCATCTATTTTGTATCAAGGTATCGAGGATGGCCGTGCGGTCATGCGTTACCACAGTATTTTAATTGAAGAAATGCCAGAAAACTTTGAAGTGACAGCTCGTTCGACTGATGACCAAGCCATCATGGGGATTCAACACAAAACACTTCCAATTTATGGCTTCCAGTACCATCCAGAAAGCATTGGAACGCCAGATGGCTTGTCTTCTATTCGGAATTTTATCGAAAAGGTTGTAAAGTGAGGAAACTAGGATGAAAGAGATTATTGAAAAACTAGCAAAATTTGAAAATTTATCAGGTGTGGAAATGACGGATGTCATCGAGCGTATCGTAACTGGGCGTGTAACGGAAGCGCAGATTGCTTCTCTCCTTTTGGCTCTTAAGATGAAGGGGGAAACACCTGAAGAACGCACAGCCATTGCCCAAGTCATGAGAGGGCATGCCCAACATATTCCAACTGAGATTCATGATGCCATGGACAACTGTGGTACAGGTGGGGACAAGTCTTTTAGTTTTAATATTTCCACAACTGCAGCCTTTGTCTTGGCTGGTGGTGGTGTTCATATGGCAAAACACGGTAACCGCTCGATTTCTTCTAAATCTGGTTCTGCAGATGTCCTCGAAGCCTTGGGTATTAACCTAGACCTCAAACCAGCTGAACTAGGTAAGGTTTTTGATAAAACTGGAATCGTCTTTCTCTTTGCTAAAAATATGCACCCAGCTATGAAATACATCATGCCAGCTCGTTTGGAATTGGGAATTCCAACGATTATGAACTTGACTGGTCCCCTGATTCACCCAATGGCTTTGGAAACACAACTTCTTGGAATTAGTCGTCCAGAACTTATAGAAAGTACAGCTCAGGTTTTGAAAAATATGGGTCGCAAACGTGCCATCGTGGTTGCTGGACCAGAAGGGTTGGATGAAGCTGGTTTGAATGGAACAACCAAGATTGCACTTCTTGAAAATGGCGAAATCACCTTATCAAGCTTTACTCCAGAAAATTTAGGGATGGAGCGCTACGCTATCGAAGATATCCGTGGAGGCAATGCTCAGGAAAATGCAGAAATTTTGCTTAGCGTTCTTAAAAATGAACCAAGTCCATTCTTGGAAACGACAGTCTTAAATGCTGGTCTTGGTTTCTATGCTAATGGTAAGGTTGATAGCATCAAGGAAGGAGTTGCCTTAGCTCGTCAAGTCATTGCTAGTGGCAAGGCCCTTGAAAAACTCAGATTGTTGCAGGAGTACCAAAAATGAGTCAGGAATTTTTAGCACGAATTTTGGAGCAGAAGGCGCGTGAGGTCGAGCAGATGAAGCTGGAGCAAATCCAGCCCCTGCGCCAGACCTATCGCTTGGCTGACTATCTAAAACAACACCAAGACCGTTTACAGGTAATCGCTGAAGTCAAGAAAGCTAGCCCTAGTCTGGGAGATATCAATCTAGATGTGGATATTGTGCAACAGGCCCAGACTTATGAAGCGAACGGAGCAGTGATGATTTCTGTTCTGACAGATGAAGTTTTCTTTAAAGGACATTTGGATTATCTACAGGAGATTTCCAGTCAGGTACAGATTCCAACGCTCAACAAGGACTTTATCATCGATGAAAAACAAATCATCCGAGCTCGCAATGCAGGTGCGACAGTCATACTACTCATTGTGGCAGCCTTGTCCGAAGAACGCCTCAAGGAACTTTATGACTATGCGACAGAGCTTGGTCTGGAAGTCTTGGTGGAGACCCACAATCTAGCTGAACTAGAAGTGGCTCACAGACTTGGTGCGGAGATTATTGGTGTTAATAACCGCAATTTGACTACCTTTGAAGTTGACTTGCAGACCAGTGTAGATTTGGCTAAACATTTCAAAGATGATTGCTTGTACATTTCTGAATCTGCTATTTTCACAGGGCAGGATGCGGAACGAGTAGCACCATACTTTAATGGAATTTTAGTTGGGACAGCTCTTATGCAGGCAGAAGATGTAGCCCAGAGAATCAAGGAGTTGCAGATTGACAAAGGTTAAGATTTGTGGACTATCGACCGAAGAAGCGGTGGAAACAGCCGTTTCATCAGGAGCAGACTACATCGGTTTTGTCTTTGCACCTAGTAAAAGACAGGTGACCTTGGATCAGGCTGCTGAGCTGGCAAAGCTTATTCCTGCAGATGTCAAAAAGGTTGGTGTATTTGTTTCACCAAGTCGGGCAGAACTGCTAGAAGTCATTGACAAAGTTGGCTTGGCCTTGGTTCAAGTTCACGGTCAAGTGGCGGATGATTTGTTTGAAAATTTGCCTTGTGCCAGTATTCAGGCTGTGCAGGTGGATGGAGAGGGTCATGTGCCCAATTCTCAGGCAGACTATCTACTCTTTGATGCCCCTGTGGCTGGTAGTGGCCAGACCTTTGATTGGGGTCAACTGGATACGACTGGATTAACTCAGCCTTTCTTTATCGCAGGTGGGCTTAATGAAGACAATGTAGTAAAAGCAATTCAACACTTTACTCCCTATGCAGTAGATGTATCGAGCGGAGTGGAGACAGATGGACAAAAAGATCATGAAAAAATTAGAAGATTTATAGAGAGGGCAAAGAATGGCATATCAGGAACCAAATAAAGATGGATTTTACGGAAAATTCGGCGGACGTTTTGTCCCAGAAACATTGATGACAGCAGTTTTAGAGTTGGAGAAGGCCTATCGTGAAAGTCAGGCAGACCCAAGTTTCCAAGAGGAATTAAACCAACTCTTACGCCAGTACGTGGGACGTGAAACTCCCCTTTACTACGCAAAAAATTTGACCCAGCATATCGGCGGAGCCAAGATTTATCTTAAACGTGAAGACCTTAACCATACAGGGGCTCACAAGATTAACAATGCCTTAGGACAAGTTTTGCTTGCCAAACGCATGGGTAAAAAGAAAATTATAGCTGAGACAGGTGCTGGTCAGCACGGTGTAGCAACTGCAACAGCTGCTGCCCTCTTTAACATGGAATGTACCATCTATATGGGTGAAGAGGATGTTAAACGCCAAGCCCTCAATGTGTTCCGTATGGAGCTTTTGGGAGCTACGGTTGAGGCAGTGACAGACGGTTCGCGCGTGCTCAAGGATGCGGTCAATGCAGCCCTTCGTTCATGGGTAGCTAATATCGATGATACTCACTATATCCTTGGTTCTGCCTTGGGGCCTCATCCATTCCCAGAAATCGTTCGTGACTTCCAAAGTGTCATCGGTCGAGAAGCTAAACAACAGTATCGCGATTTGACAGGCCAAGATTTACCAGATGCCCTAGTAGCCTGTGTTGGTGGTGGTTCTAATGCTATCGGGCTCTTCCATCCATTTGTAGAAGATGAGTCAGTAGCTATGTATGGGGCTGAAGCGGCAGGACTTGGTGTGGATACAGAGCACCACGCAGCTACCTTGACCAAGGGTCGTCCAGGTGTTCTTCACGGTTCCCTTATGGATGTGCTCCAAGATGCCCATGGTCAAATTCTTGAAGCCTTCTCTATCTCAGCAGGTTTGGACTATCCTGGTATCGGTCCAGAACATTCTCATTACCACGATATCAAACGTGCCAGCTATGTTCCTGTGACTGATGAAGAAGCCTTGGAAGGATTCCAACTCTTGTCTCGTGTGGAAGGGATTATCCCAGCATTGGAATCTAGCCATGCGATCGCCTTTGCAGTGAAATTGGCCAAAGAACTTGGACCAGACAAATCCATGATTGTCTGTCTATCCGGTCGTGGGGACAAGGATGTGGTTCAAGTTAAAGACCGCTTGGAAGCAGATGCAGCAAAGAAGGGAGAAGCGCATGCCTAAGACTCTAACAGAAAAATTGAATGCTATAAAAGCAGCTGGAAAAGGAATTTTCGTTCCCTATATCATGGCTGGAGACCATGAGAAAGGTTTGGATGGTCTAGCTGAAACAATCCACTTTTTAGAAGATTTGGGTGTCTCTGCCATTGAAGTGGGCATTCCCTTTTCAGACCCTGTTGCAGATGGACCTGTTATCGAAGAAGCTGGCTTGCGCAGTTTAGCCCACGGGACCTCTACCCAGGCTTTAGTTGAAACATTGAAAACCATTGAAACAGAGATTCCACTGGTCATTATGACCTACTTCAACCCCCTCTTTCAGTACGGTGTTGAGAAGTTTGTCAAAGATTTGGCAGATACAGCGGTTAAGGGCTTGATTATTCCAGACCTGCCTCATGAGCATGCCAACTTTGTAGAACCATTTTTGGCAGATACAGACATTACTTTGATTCCTTTAGTAAGCTTGACCACAGGAATTGAGCGCCAGAAAGAGTTGATTGATGGGGCAGAAGGATTTGTCTATGCCGTTGCCATCAATGGGGTGACAGGGAAATCTGGCAATTACCGCGCAGACTTGGACAAGCACTTGGCACAATTGCATCAAGTGGCCGATATCCCAGTCTTGACAGGCTTTGGTGTATCTAGTCAAGCCGATGTTGAACGCTTCAATGCGGTATCAGATGGTGTTATCGTTGGTTCAAAAATCGTAAAAGCTCTCCATCAAGGAGAGCAGATTCAGGACTTTATCAAACAAGCAGTAGCTTACCAAAAATAATTACACAAGCAGCGAGTAAGAGGAAAGGCACAAAAGGAAGTCTTTCCTTTTTCTTTTGCAGGAGAAAGGCTAGAATTCCCATCGCAGAAGCAAACTGAATCAAGATCAGTAACTCCGTTACGCTAAAGAAGATAGAACAAGAAGCTAAAAAGAGGAAATCCCCTGCACCCATGCGGATATCGATAAAATGAGCCAAAATTCCAAGGACAAGGAAGAAGACCATGACTAGATTCCAGCCAGAGCCGGCCATTAGGATTAGGTGGAAAGTCATCCAGACCAGTAAGGGATATTCCTGATGGCGAAAGTCGTAGATGCCCAGGGTCAAACCCGCAGTGATTAGGATGACTTGCCCCAAGGAAAGAAAACCCCAAGACCAAGATAGAAAGAGGAGTCCTAAGCCTAGTTCAAAGAGGGCATACCAGACTGGATAAGGAGCTTTGCAGTAGCGACAGTGAAAGCGATGAAAGACCTGCGAGAGAATCGGAATCAAATCTAAGGGACGCAAGCGAGTCTGACAGGAATCGCAGTGACTGGCTAGACTGATAATGGATTGCTCTGGAAAACGGTCAATGACCAAACCAAGAAAGGAAGCGAGAATGCTCCCGACAAGAAAAAAATAAAAATCAATCATACTTATCTATTCGTAAAAAAATGGGAGAAGTAGTATAATGGAGGAACATAGATAAGATGGTGAGGAAAAGATGACAATTCGTTTTGAAGAAAAGGTGAGTATAGAAAACGCTCAGCTCGTATGCCAATGGTCCAACTCCCTTGGTAAATCCTTTCAAGAACAATGGATGGGAACAATGATTCCTTTTCCCTTGACAATTCAAGTTTTGCAAGAGTTGGAAGGGATCTTTTCAATCTTTGATGGACACGAGTTTGTGGGGCTTATACAGAAAATCAGGCTAGAAGACAGCAATCTTCATATTGGAAGATTTTTTATCAACCCCCAGAAACAGGGGCAAGGCTTAGGTAGCCAGGCTTTAAGGAAATTTGTTAGTTTGGTATTTGAAAATGGAGATATAGATAGTATTTCTCTAAATGTCTTCGAGGCAAATCAAGCAGCCAAGCACCTTTATCAAAAAGAAGGATTTGAAATCGTTCAAATAGTTGAAGCACCTGTACGAAAATACATCATGAAAAAGAGGAGATAGAAAGTAAAAATCCTTGAAATCAATGTTGACTGCGATGATGAACCTGAATCAGCCCCTCAAAAGGACTGTATATGAATGAACGTTACCAGTGTTTAAAAACTAAAGAATATCAGGCACTTTTATCTTCCAAGGGTAGATAAATTTTCGCTAAACGTAAGATTGATATGAAATCTGTCTTTAGGCAGATAAAGGTTTGTTTGGGTTATAAGAGATGTTATCTGAGAGGTAAGCGTCAAGTGAGAATTGACATGGGATTCGTACTCACAGTCAACAACCTGCTGAAATATAATAAGAGAAAGCGGCAAAATTAAAAAGCTAGAGTTCCGCAATTGGAAATCTCGGCTCTATAATATTTGTAGTGGGTAAATCCCCTATGGATCTTATGGAGCCTATTTTGTTGTAGAAAAAAAGTCCCATATGACCTATAATGAAAAGCGACTAAACAACTCATTAGAAAGATTCATATGGAACAATTACATTTTATCACAAAACTACTCGATATTAAAGACCCTAATATCCAGATTCTAGACATCATCAATAGGGATACCCACAAAGAAATCATCGCTAAACTGGATTACAATGCCCCATCTTGTCCTGATTGTGGACATCAAATGAAGAAATATGACTTTCAAAAACCGTCTAAGATCCCTTACCTAGAAACGACTGGTATGGCTACTAGAATTCTACTTAGAAAACGTCGTTTTAAGTGCTATCAGTGTTCAAAAATGATGGTTGCTGAGACTCCTCTAGTAAAGAAAAATCATCAAATTCCTCGTATCATCAACCAAAAAATTGCTCAGAAGCTGATTGAAAAAACTTCTATGACCGATATTGCCCATCAGCTAGCCATCTCAACTTCAACTGTCATTCGCAAGCTCAATGACTTCCGTTTTAAGCATGATTTTTCTCGTCTGCCTGAGATTATGTCTTGGGATGAGTACTCGTTTACAAAGGGAAAAATGAGTTTCATTGCACAAGATTTTGAAAAGCTCAATATCATCACTGTTCTCGAGGGAAGAACACAAGCTATTATTCGAAATTACTTTCTTAAATATGATAGAGTCGTCCGATGTCGAGTGAAAATCATTACTATGGATATGTTTAGCCCTTACTATGACTTGGCTAAACAGCTTTTTCCAAACGCTAAAATCGTGTTGGATCGTTTCCATATTGTCCAACACATGAGCCGTGCTATGAGTCGTATGCGTGTCCAAATCATGAATCAGTTTCATCGAAAATCCCATGAATACAAGGCTATCAAGCGTTACTGGAAACTCATCCAACAAGATAGTCGGAAACTCAGCTATAAACGTTTTTATCGCCCTACTTTTCGCATGCACTTGACGAATAAAGAAATTCTAGACAAGCTTTTGAGCTATTCAGAAGACTTGAAACACCACTACCATCTCTATCAACTCTTGCTTTTTCACTTTCAGAATAAGGAACCGGATAAATTTTTCGGGCTCATTGAGGACAATCTAAAGCAGGTTCATCCTCTTTTTCAGACTGTCTTTAAAACCTTCCTCAAGGATAAAGAAAAGATTGTCAACGCCCTTCAACTACACTATTCTAACGCCAAATTAGAAGCAACCAATAATCTCATCAAACTTATCAAACGCAATGCCTTTGGTTTTCGGAACTTTGAAAATTTCAAAAAACGGATTTTTATCGCTCTGAACATCAAAAAAGAAAGGACGAGATTTGTCCTTTCTAGATATTAGCTTTTCTTCAACCCACTACAGTTGACAAAGAGCCGATTTAAAAGTGGGGCAAATGATGAGGCAAATCAGTTATAGATAAGCAAAAAAGCCTTGGTTATCAAGGCTTTTCCTGTTGTATTTAGATGCCCCCTACAGGGATCGAACCTGTGACCCACGGATTAAGAGTCCGCTGCTCTGCCAGCTGAGCTAAGGAGGCAAAGAAAAAAGCTGTATTGGTGCCGAAACTTCACGGTTTGTATTGAACCCGCGCAATTAAGCAGGTGGGCAACTCGCTCTAACTGAAGCTGTTTCCGTGTGAGACGGCCTACATGCTGTTAGAAGACTTTTGTTTCCCTAATAATACAAAAAATAGTCGGTCAACACTTAAGTGTGAAGTCGTACACCACAGCGTTTCTATGTTTATATGATACCACTTTTTCAAAAAAAATCAAGAGGAAAGTGCAATTTTTTGAAAAGGATTTCAGATTTTTCGCAAACGGTCGATAGCTTCCTTTCTTTGAGCCAAAGCCCGTTCATATTTACCAGTATCTTCTGCTTGGAAATAGTGATGATTACGAATTTTTTCTGGTAGATAGTCTTGCTTGACCCAATTTCCAGGATAGTTGTGTGGATAGAGATAGTCTTGGGCATTCCCCAGTTCCTTGCTTCCGCTGTAGTGCCCATCACGCAGGTGCCGCGGAATAGGCAAGTGCCCTGATGTTTTGAGGTCAGCAAGTGCCTTATCCATAGCTACATAGGCTGAGTTGGATTTTGGAGAAAGAGCCAAATCAATCACGACGTTGGCAATGAGGATGCGAGCTTCGGGAAAACCAATCTTTTGGGCAGCATCCAGAGCAGTTACGGTGTGAACCTGGGCTTCAGGATTGGCCAAACCGATATCTTCATAAGCGATAACGGTCAAGCGACGAGCGAGACTAGGAAGATCCCCAGCCTCAATCAAGCGGGCAGCATAGTGGAGACTGGCATCAACGTCCGAGCCACGGATAGACTTTTGCAGGGCTGAGAGGACATCGTAGTGACCGTCCCCATCCTTATCCATGGTAATGTAACTCCTCTGCAGGCTGTTTTCCATGATATCCAGTGTGATATGGCGGATGCCCTTATCATTCTCGGGGGTAGAGAGAACAGCCAAATCCAGCGAGTTAAAGGCAGAACGCAGGTCTCCATTTGTAGAGGTTGCGATGAAATCCAGTGCATCCTCATCTAGCTCTACTTGGAAATCAAAGCCACGTTCAGGGTCGGTTAGAGCGATTTGAATCGCCTCTTTGACATCTTGATTGGACAAGGGTTCCAATTCAAAAATCTGAACACGGCTACGAATGGCTGGAGTGACAGAAAAGAAAGGATTTTCAGTCGTAGCCCCAATCATGACAACCAGACCACTTTCCAAGAGTGGCAGAAGAAAGTCTTGCTTTGTTTTATCTAGTCGGTGAATCTCGTCCAGTAGCAGAACCAGTCCTCCAGAAAATTTAGCTTCTTCCGCGATTTCTTGCAGTCGCTTTTTACTATCGACTGTCGCATTAAAGGTCCGAAAGGCATACTTGGTGGTCCCAGCGATAGCTGAGGCGATACTGGTTTTGCCGATTCCTGGAGGTCCGTAGAGAATCATGGAGGACAGGCGGTTGGCCTCCACCATGCGACGGATGATTTTTCCAGGTCCGACCAGATGCTCCTGTCCGATGACTTGGTCGATGGTTTTTGGGCGCATGCGAAGCGCGAGATTTTCAGGCATAGCAGTCCTTTCTAACATGGATTTTCTGATGTATATGTGGTAAGATGGTAGTATCTATTTTAGCATAATTCCGAGTAATCGGGGCGATTTAAGAGTCGCATAGAAAGAGGACAAAATGGCAACATACGGATTTTTAGATGTTTTAGAGGAGGAGTTGGACAAGAACTTTCCTTTTGATTATGAGATTAGCTGGGACAAGCGCAATCATGCGGTTGAAGTGAGTTTTCTGCTTGAGGCGCAAAATCCTGCAGGGGTGGAGATGGTAGACGAAGACGGAGAGGTTTCGTCAGATGATATCCTTTTTGAAGAAGCGGTACTTTTTTACAATCCTGCCAAGTCAACTGTTAATGCAGAAGACTATCTGACAGTCATCCCTTATCTACCTAAGAAAGGTTTTTCTCGTGAATTCTTAGCTTATTTTGCACTATTCCTTAAAGATACTGCAGAGGTTGGGCTGGATGCGCTCATGGACTTTTTGGAAGACCCAGAAGCAGAAGAATTCGTCATGGAATGGAACCAAGAAGTCTTTGAAGAGGGAAAAGTTGGCTTGGAAGAAGGAGAGTTTTATCCTTATCCGAGATACTAGAGACTAGGGGAGAAAGTATATGAAGAAAATAGGCTTGTCTTTTATTTCTGGTCTATCCTTTGTTTTTTTGATGTTGGGATTTGTTTTTGGGACGATTGCCTTTAAAGAGTTAGATTTTTCTTTAGTCTTTATTCCAGGCTATCTATTTACTTTTCTCAGCATTTATCTGATATTTATCCTTCATGAGCTGGGGCACGCATTTTGTGGTTTCCTGACAGGCTATCGCCTGGTGGCTTTTGGATTAGGAAACTTTCTTTTGACCAAAAAGTCAGGCAAGTTTCATCTGAGTCGAACAGCCGTTCTGAAAAATGTTGGTGCTCAGTATATTGGATTAAAAGAAGATGAAAGTGATCAAAGAATCATTCTGATGCTTGCAGGAGGCTTGATGGTTCATCTTGGTTTGATTTTATTGGCGCTATTGTATGGAATTTTGACAGCTAACTGGTACTTTGCAGCTACTTGGATTTGTCTAAATCTATCTTTTCTTCTCATCAATGCTAAGCCAGTTGGGATTACCGATGGAGCGAAAATCTGGGAATTGCTACAACATCCTGGAAATACGAAATACGCCTACTCGGTGTTGAGGCATTCTGCTCAGACCTTGCTAGCTCCTCAAGAGTATGATTTGAAAGACTTTATCATTCCTGTTGATGAGGATGTGAGAGGGAGTTTTGCTGAAAGCATTCAGATTTTTCAGGGACTAGTTTTCATATTCGATGGTCAGATAGAGACTGCCAAAAAACACTTTCTGTCTTTATTAGATAAAACAGAAAATCCGATGTCTCAAACTCTTTCCCAATTATACCTTCTCCAAATTGCCTTGCTTGAAAGGGATTATGAGAAAGCGGAGGAGTATGCAAGCAATCGAGGAATCAAGTCCTTCTTATCTCTAAAGATGGCAGATACGCAGATAATGCAAGCCTGGTATCAATTTCTGGTAAAGAAAGATATGGAGCAGACTGACAAGGCTATAAAAATTGCTAGACAAAACATGGTGACCAGCCGTTTGGTGCGGGATGAGAAACGTTATTATGAAAACTGGTTAGCAGAGTTGGAGAAAGAATTATCCGAAGGAGTCTGATATGGAAATAAAAATTTCTGATTTTACAGGTTGCAAAATTGCCCTCTTTTGTGAGGATAGGATTTTAACTATCTTGCGTGATGATAAGGCAAGCATTCCTTGGCCCAATATGTGGGAATTGCCAGGTGGCGGACGAGAGGGCGATGAAAGTCCTTTTGAGTGCGCGGCGCGTGAAGTTTACGAAGAATTAGGAATTCATCTGACTGAGGATTGCCTGCTTTGGAGTAAGGTGTACCCAAGTATGCTTTTTGAGGGGAAGGAATCCGTCTTTCTAGTTGGAAAATTGGATCAGGAACAGTTTGACAAGATTGTCTTTGGTGATGAAGGGCAGGGCTACAAACTGATGGGCATTGACGAGTTTCTTGGCTCAGATAGGGTTGTACCCCAGTTGCAGGATAGAGTGAGGGATTATATGGAGAGAGACTATGATTAGACTTGAACGAGCAGGAGCAGAGAATTTAGAAACCGTAATTGCAATTCAAAGGGCTAGCTTTAAGGCTGTCTATGAGAAATATCAAGATGAGTATGATCCCTACCTAGAGGATCGTGAACGAATCAAGTGGAAATTGGTTGAGCGTCCCAATAGCTATTACTACTTTTTGAAAGAAAAGGGCGAAAATATCGGATTTTTACGAGTTCAGACCAATGAGGGATTGACGGAGGCTTGGTTAGGAACTGCAGCGATTTTGCCCCAGTATCAAGGAAAAGGTTATGGTTCTGAGGGATTGAGATTACTGGAAAAGGAATTTCCAACGATTAAACAGTGGGATTTGTGTACGGTATTACAGGATGCGGGCATGGTCGCTTTTTATGAAAAAAATGGCTACCGTCAAACCCATATCGAGCCTGAAAAAGAAGGTATGGATATGGTTTACATGAAAAAATTGATTGACAAATAGAAAGGATGGTTCGGTTACATTTCTAAACTGAACCCGCCCTAAACACTGTGCCAAAAAGATAAACTTCTCATAGACACAAGCGTCTTCAGAGAGTTTCCTATTTTGGCCTTGTGTTTTACGGGCTTGGTATCTTAATGATGGAAACATGGCAAGAGTTAAAAGTTACAGTGAAGCGTGAGGGAGAGGAGCTGGTCTCCAACCTCCTGATTGAGCTGGGGGCGCAAGGTGTTGCGATCGAAGACAGCATGGATTATGTGGGAAATGTGGATCGTTTTGGTGAAATTTTCCCAGAGGTTGAGCAACAAGAGGAAGTCGTGGTGACAGCCTACTATCCTGAAACGGTTGATGTGGCAGTGGTTGAGGCAGATTTGCAGGCTCGTCTAGCAGAATTGACAGACTTTATGGATTTGGGTGAGGTCAAGATGGGGACGACTGCCTTGGCTGAGGAAGACTGGGCAGATAACTGGAAGAAATACTATGAACCAGCTCGCATTACTCATGATTTGACCATTGTGCCGTCTTGGACGGACTATGAGGCGACTACGGGAGAAAAGATTATCAAGCTGGATCCTGGTATGGCCTTCGGAACTGGAACCCACCCAACGACTAAGATGAGCCTTTTTGCTTTGGAGCAGGTTCTTCGTGGTGGTGAGACAGTAATCGATGTGGGGACAGGTTCAGGTGTTCTCTCTATTGCCAGCTCGCTGCTTGGTGCCAAGGAAATTTTCGCCTATGACCTAGATGATGTGGCAGTTCGTGTGGCTCAGGAAAATATTGAGCTCAACCCTGGCATGGAAAATATCCATGTTGCTGCTGGAGATTTGCTCAAGGGTGTGGAGATTGAAGCAGATGTCATTGTGGCTAATATCTTAGCGGATATTCTCATTCATCTGACAGAGGATGCTTATCGTTTGGTCAAGGATGAAGGCTACCTGATCATGAGTGGGATTATCAAGGACAAGTGGGACATGGTGCGCGAGTCGGCTGAGTCAGCTGGTTTTTTCCTTGAAACCCACATGATTCAAGGGGAATGGAATGCCTGTGTCTTCAAGAAGACTAAGGATATTTCAGGTGTGATTGGAGGCTAGCATGCAACAGTATTTTGTAAAAGGCAGTGCTATCTCTCCAGTGACTATCGGGGACAAGGAAACCAGCAAGCATATGTTTCAGGTCATGCGCTTAAAAGAAAATGATGAAGTTACCTTGGTCTTTGATGATGGCGTCAAGCGTTTGGCGCGCGTGATAGATGTGGAAGCGCGTCAGTTTGAGTTGGTTGAAGAATTAGTTGACAATGTGGAACTGCCAATCCAAGTGACCATCGCATCAGGATTTCCCAAGGGAGACAAGCTAGAGTTCATCACTCAAAAAGTGACGGAGCTGGGAGCCAGTCAAATCTGGGCCTTCCCTGCCGACTGGTCCGTTGCCAAGTGGGATGGCAAGAAACTAGGCAAGAAAGTCGAAAAACTAGAAAAAATCGCCCTTGGAGCAGCCGAACAAAGCAAGCGTAATATCGTTCCAAGTATTCAGCTTTTCGAGAAAAAAGCAGATTTTCTAGCTCAGTTTGACCAGTTTGACTCTATTGTAGTGGCCTATGAAGAATCAGCAAAAGAGGGAGAAGCCGCTGCGCTCTTACAAGCAGTCACTGGCCTTGAAAAAGGAGCTAAATTGCTCTTTATCTTTGGTCCAGAAGGCGGTCTCTCACCAGTAGAAATTGAAAGTTTTGAAGCTAAAGGAGCAGTCTTGGCAGGGCTTGGTCCTCGCATCTTGCGAGCTGAAACAGCACCACTTTACGCCTTATCAGCCCTTAGTGTTTTAGTAGAATTAGAGAAATAAGAGGAAGAAAATGGAACAAAAACACCGTTCAGAATTTCCAGAAAAGGAACTTTGGGACTTAACAGCCCTATACCAAGACCGTGAGGATTTCTTGCGTGCAATCGAGAAAACGCGCGAAGACATCAATCAATTTAGCCGTGATTACAAGGGCAATCTTCATACTTTTGAGGATTTTGAGAAGGCCTTTACGGAATTGGAACAAATCTATATCCAGATGAGCCATATCGGCAATTACGCCTTTATGCCTCAGACGACAGATTATAGCAATGAAGAATTTGCCAATATTGCCCAGGCTGGGATGGAATTTGAAACTGATGCCAGCGTAGCCTTGACCTTCTTTGACGACGCCTTGGTGGCTGCAGACGAGGAGGTCTTGGACCGTTTGGGTAAATTGCCTCACTTGACGGCAGCCATTCGTCAGGCCAAAATCAAAAAAGCCCACTACCTAGGGGCTGATGTGGAGAAAGCTTTGACAAATCTGGGAGAAGTTTTCTACAGTCCACAGGACATTTACACTAAGATGCGAGCTGGGGACTTTGAAATGGCTGACTTTGAAGCCCATGGCAAGACCTATAAAAACAGCTTTGTTACCTATGAGAATTTCTACCAAAACCACGAGGACGCTGAGGTTCGTGAGAAATCTTTCCGCTCCTTCTCAGAGGGACTCCGTAAGCATCAAAATACGGCAGCTGCAGCCTATTTAGCCCAAGTTAAGTCTGAAAAACTATTGGCTGATATGAAGGGCTATGACTCAGTCTTTGATTATCTCCTAGCTGAGCAAGAAGTTGACCGTGCCATGTTTGACCGCCAGATTGACCTCATCATGAAGGATTTTGCGCCAGTTGCTCAGAGATACCTCAAGCATGTTGCCAAGGTGAATGGTCTTGAAAAGATGACCTTTGCAGACTGGAAATTGGACTTGGACAGCGCCCTGAATCCTGAAGTGACTATTGATGACGCCTATGATTTGGTCATGAAGTCAGTAGAACCTTTGGGACAAGAATATTGTCAGGAAGTTGCGCGCTATCAAGAAGAACGCTGGGTGGACTTCGCTGCTAATAGTGGCAAGGATTCTGGTGGTTATGCGGCGGATCCATATCGCGTGCACCCTTATGTCCTCATGAGCTGGACTGGTCGTTTGAGCGATGTTTATACCTTGATTCATGAAATCGGGCATTCTGGTCAATTCATCTTTTCAGATAATCACCAAAGTTACTTCAATGCCCACATGTCTACTTACTATGTCGAAGCGCCATCAACCTTCAATGAATTGCTTCTCAGTGACTACTTGGAGCACCAGTCTGATGATCCACGTCAAAAACGCTTCGCTCTTGCTCATCGCTTGACAGACACCTACTTCCATAATTTCATCACTCACCTCTTGGAAGCAGCCTTCCAGCGTAAGGTTTATACATTGATTGAAGAAGGGGAGACCTTTGGAGCAAACAAGCTCAACAGCATTATGAAGGAAGTCTTGACGGATTTCTGGGGAGATGCCATTGAGATTGATGATGATGCAGCTCTAACTTGGATGCGCCAAGCTCACTATTACATGGGCTTGTATAGCTACACCTACTCTGCTGGCCTTGTCATCTCAACAGCTGGTTACCTTCATCTGAAAAACTCTGAGAATGGAGCTAGAGACTGGCTCAATCTCCTTAAGTCAGGTGGTAGCAAGACACCGCTTGAATCAGCCATGATTATCGGAGCCGATATTTCAACAGATAAACCACTCCGTGATACCATCCAATTCTTGTCAGACACAGTTGACCAGATTATCGCCTACAGTGCCCAGTTGGGGGAGTAAAGGGGATTTAGGATAAGGATATGAACAGAGAAAGGTTTTTTGAACAGTTGCTAGAAATGTAGAGGTGCTAGAGATGCGTCAAGAATTACAAAGAAAAGTGATAGAAGAAAAACCAAGCTATAGTCGAGAAGAAATTCAGTGGCTGCTTGAGCACTTGGGAGATCCCTCTCCAGAAATTCGAGATGAACTTGTTTTTACGAGTTTGGCTAGGGGGATTCAAGAAGAGTTGTTTTCCCTTGAGCAGTTTCAGTTTATCTCAGAAGAGGTCCCCTCTGATGAAGGTCTATACAAAGAAATTGATAGTAGAGGAGTTTCGGCTCTTAAACGTTCTTTTAGGGCGCTTATTTATGCCAATCTTTTGTCTGCAGATGGTAACGAACACTCTCTTTTCTATAAAGGTTTAAAAACTGATATAAGAAACGCTATGCTATCTCAAGGTTTGTATTACCTTAAAAAAGAAAAGGATACGACAGGTTTTTCAAGTCAGTATGGTTGGGTTCACGCTTTTGCGCATGGAGCGGATCTCTTGACTGAAGTCGTTTGTCATCCAGATTTTCCTAGTAACAGAGTTTCTGAAGTATTTGATGTACTGGGTCAACTATTTAAAAGAATTACCATTCGTTTTACAAATGATGAGGATTGGCGGTTAGCGAGAGTACTTTATGAACCCATTTTGCAAGGGAAATTAGGGCAAGAACAAGTAGCTTCTTGGATAAAAACGGTTGATTTTCCAATAGAAGAGAGGGAAGATTTTTATAAATTTTCCAATTTCAGATCTAGTCTGTTGGAAGTGTATGTTCAACTTGACCAGAGAAATAGTTTACAAGTTGACTTGAAACAAGCGATCCAGTCTTTTTAATACTAGAAATTAGCGAATAGTTCTATGATTTTCAAGAAAATTTTCCAATCAATTTTCTTGAAACCCTTTGTTTCTTTTGACAGACTAATACATAGTTTGAAAAAAGGAGACTTATCATGAAAAAATTTGTTGCTGAATTAATCGGTACATTCATGCTTGTGTTCATCGAAACTGTTTCGATTGCTATGTTTGTGAACAAACGTTTGTAATCTTCAGAGCTTGTAAACTACATCCTTGCTCCAATCGTTGGTGGTGTACTTGCAGCTCTTGTTGCGAAAAACTGCCTTGGAACAGAAGAATAAGAAACGAAAAAAGAGTCCTGTCCTCAGTTTGAGGAACAGGACTTTTTCTATGGAAACAAAAAAGCACTCCCATTTTGAACTGCACCCCAAAAGTTAGACAGAAAAAATCTAACTTTTGGGGTGCAATACATTTTAGGTGATTTTTTTATGCTTTAAAGATTTATTCAAATTTTCCTTTATTGGCCTCGTTTGAAGCCTTCATGCTAATTTGTAAAAGGTTGGCGAGATTTTCATTATCAAGGCTAGCTTCACCATTATTATCCACTTTTATGGCGAGGTAATGAGTGTTGCGATCAAGATAATCCATTCCCTCTAAATCGACATAGTTATTCGCTTTAAAATCAAGCGCCGCTAATTGATAAACAAATCGAATATTTAGAGCTTTAGCATAGTCTGTTTCAAGAACCTTTTGTTGTTCTTCCACCAGTCCTTGAAAGAATGCGAGATTGTCGGTGTGATAGGATGCTTTGACTTCATATTGGTAAGTATCTACAGATGGAGACATAAATTTCAAATAAACCATGTCGCCTTCTACCTTATAGTCTTCAAGAGTATAGGCACCTGCTTTTCCTAATGCATTGGTGTTGACCTTGAAAAACATTGGTGCATAAATTTTGAGAGGATATTTTTCTCCCTTATACTCAAAGATGGTATCATTTGAAAAATTCGGACGGATTTTAGTTAACTCAGGGACTAAATATTCGTTCCAAATCTTATCAAATAACTCTTCTTGATTGCTAGCACCCGATGCTTTCACAACTAGGTCAAGATTTTCTTGATTAACAAAGACGGCATCCACTAATTTGAGGGCTGTTTGAACCTTAGGATCAGAAATTTCTTTTTTCTTTTTTTCAAGATTCTCAGCCGCCTCTTTAGTGCGATCTAAAGTTTTATTAAATTGACTGCCACTGTTTGTTTCAACAAAGGTTCTCTCATAGTTCGTAGGTTCAACTTTGGCATTCCAATCAAATGAAGCAGCAGGACCAGTTACATCTTTCTTATGGTAGGTTGCTGTCTCTGTATTTGTTGTACTTTCTGTATTGCTTGTAGCAGTGGTTGATGGTTTGGATGAACAGGCGACGAGGCCAAACGCTAAAATCGTAGCAGTGGTTAGAAAATAAACTCTAAACTTTTTTCTCATGCTAGTCTCCTTTTCCATTGTTTTTATTTCCCAATCCATTATACCATGAATATAGGATTTCTATATCTCAAATTGAAAGTGATATAACTTTTAACATGAAAGAAAGGGAAGTCAAACAGAATTACTTTGGTTTCTCGGAATCCAAGTGTCATATCAGCAAATAGTGTGCTTATATTTCTGGGAAATATAATTTTATCTTTCGGTATAAACTAAGAATAGATTTTCTTCTGTTTACTAGATTCAGTTTTAAAAGTTACTTTTTGATATACTATAAATGAATTAAAGTTAACTGTTTTATGGAATATTATTGAAAAGGAGAGAGTTATGAAAAAATGTAGATTTCTCACAATGGTACTTTTAGGAGGATTGATAATGATGGGTCTAGCAGGATGTGGAGAAAATAAGAACAGTCGAGAATGGATTGAGAACAAAGTCTCTGAGGTTAGTCGAGTTTATCCAACTGAGAATCTCTTTGATTTGTTTAAGCAATTTCCGGAGGGGTTCAAAGTAAATCAAGTGTATATAAAACGTGGAACCTATATTATAGAAATAACTTTACAAGGAGATAGTAGTAACCAAACAATTTCTGGAGTACTAACTAAGACACGTGCTTCTGATGATATTACTGAAAAGCCAGAAGAAACAATAAAAGTAGATTATATCGATAGGAAATTAACCTTTTCTGATGAGGAGAAGGCGAAAGAAATATGGCCTTTTGATGGATTTTTATTTCAAAAGTTAACAATTAATCACTCTTTTCTATCTTCATTGTCTATGAAATCTAAAAATTATAATGGTAATAATGGGGCGTTTGATATTGATTATTCGATTCAAAATCAAACTATCAATCAGTATTTTAAAAAAGATGAAAACGAACAGGCAACATTAGGTTTTGGAAGCTCATATCGAAACGACGATTATTACTATTATTCAGTAACTGTCAACTACGATAGTGTTTATACATTTAGAGAAACGGTATCAAATTAAAAGGAAATAAAATGGTAGATGAAAAATTTGTGAATAGTGAAATTCCAACTCTAGATGCAGCAAATCTGACTTACGAATTTTAGTAAGGTGCAAGGAAAAGTTACTTTTTGATATACTATAAATGAATTAAAATTAACTGTTTTATGGAATATTATTAAAAAGGAGAAGGTTATGAAAAAATGTAGATTTCTCACAATGGTACTTTTAGGAGGACTGATAATGATAGGATTGGCAGGATGTGGAGAAAATAAGAACAGTCGAGAGTGGATTGAGAACAAAGTCTCTGAGGTCAGTCGAGTTTATCCAACTGAAAATCTTTTTGACTTGTTTAAGCAATTTCCGGAGGGATTTGAGATTGAGCAGGTCTATTTTAAAAAGAAAAGTGATGGACCCGATAATTATATTACAGAAATTAAGCTGAAAGGTGACGCAACATCGAATACAATAACGGGTACTCTTGCTAAAATTCCAGCGAAGGATGATGCACCAAAGAGCGATGAAGTGGTAGTAAGTGTTCAATATGTAGACAACAAATTTAATTTTTCTGATGAAGAAACCGCTAAAAAAATATGGAAGTTTGATGGTTTCTTGTTTCAAAAACTTGGTATAGATAAAGAATTTTTAAGCAAATTATCATTAAAAAACAAACATTTTAACGGAAACAATGGTTCTTTTGATATAGATTATATTATTAAAAACACAACGATTAACCAATATTTTAATAAACAGCAACAAGCTGAAACAGTGCTAGGATTTGGTAGTTCTTTGAGATTAGATGACTTTTATTACTATTCTATTACTGTTGATTTTAATGATGGCTATTATTTTAAGGAGAGAGTATCGAATTAGGAGAGAAGTATGAGTAAGAAGGATACAGTGAACAGTGGTATTGCCACTCTGGATGCAGCGAACCTGACTTATGAATTTGAGTAAGGTGCAAGGAAATGTTGCTTTTATGGTATACTATAAGGGAACTACGGTTAGACACTTTGTTGAATATCATAAATAAGGAGAAGGTTATGAAAAAATGTAGATTTCTCACAATGGTACTTTTAGGAGGACTGATAATGATAGTATTAACAGGGTGCGGAGAAAGTAAGAACAGTCGAGAATGGATTGAGAATAAAGTCTCTGAGGTTAGTCGAGTTTATCCGACTGAGAATCTGTTTGACTTGTTTAAGCAATTTCCGGAAGGATTTGAGATTAGAAGTATTGATACTTACGATGAGACGAAGGACTATTCTCGTTATCAGAAGATTGAACTCGTAGGAAACGCAGAAACAAAAGAAATAACTGGCAATTTTAAAAGAATAGAAGCTCAAGGTAATCCTTATGAAGAAAAAGTGCTTTTAGAAAGCCGTATTGTGTACACTGAAAAAGGATTGGCATTTTCGAATCCAGAAGTTTCTAAAGCTAATTTGTTTTATGATGGGTTTTTATTTCAAAAGTTAGAACTAAATAAAGCAGCTCTATCTCGATTTGAGCTCAAAAAAATGTACTATAATTGGGAGACTGGTGATGCTTCTATTACTTATAAAAATGTAAATAGTAAAATTATTCAGGACTACTTCCATATACAATCAAATGAGTCATTAGACCTTTATATTAGTGCAGATCATTCTGCAACTATTGGCTATGAATACGGTTATCCTGTGGTTTTTGACGGAGAAAATATTTCTCATTCAGAACTTATAGCAGGAAAAATTACGAGTATGGAGAAGATAGATGCCAAATAGTAATGTGCCAACCTTGGATGCCTCTAATCTAACTTATGAATTTGAGTAAGGTGCAAGGAAATGTTGCTTTTATGGTATACTATAAGGGAACTACGGTTAGCTATTTTGTTGAATATAATAATAAGGAGAGGGTTATGAAAAAACGCATATTTCTCACAATGTTACTTTTAGGAGGATTGATAATGATAGGATTGGCAGGGTGTGGAGAAAATAAAAATAGTCGAGAATGGATTGAGAACAAAGTCTCCGAGGTCAGTCGTGTCTATCCAACCGAGAATCTGTTTGACTTGTTTAAGCAATTTCCGGAAGGGTTTGAGGTCTATCAAGTATACATGAATGATAAAGTTAGCATAAAAATATACTTAACCGGAAATAGTCAGTTCAAGACGATAACTGGTAAATTAATTCGAAAAGATTTAAAGTTAGAAAAAAAGACAGACATTATAGATGTTAATTACATAGAACAGCAATTTATTTTTTCAGATGAAGAAAGAGCGAGGGAAATTTGGGAACTTAAAGGTTTTCTGTTTCAAGAATTAACGATTAATAAAAGTATTTTATCTGAGTTTAAATTAGAAAATAAGAGTTATAACAGTGTAACTAATGGTTTTGACATATCTTATAGTGTGAATAATCCAATAATAAACAAATTTTTTAAAAAGGATGGTTTAAAAAATGGCATATTAGAATTTGGAAGCTCTTTGCAGAGTAATGATTATTATTACTATTCTGTAGTTGTTGATTACAAAGACGGTTATTATTTTAGAGAAACAGTGTCTAATGGAGAATTGAATAATGGTGAGTAGTGGAATTCCAACTTTAGATGCAGCGAATATGACGTATGAATTCGAGAATGTTAGAGTAAATATATCTAATATAAGAGACAATGAGCAACTACTTGAAGAAGTAAATAAACGAAAAGTTCTCCCTCCTAACCTCCAATATCTAGATGATTTTCATGATGATTCCACTGGCACAAGTGGTACAGCCTTCCTAGATAAGGACAGTGGAGAAGTGATTATTGCCTATACAGGAACAAATCCTAATGCGGATATAGCCAAGGATGTTGCTACAGATGTCGGTAGTATAGCCATGGCGCTCGGTTTTCATTATGATGAAGCTTTCACATTTTATGAAAGGATTCGACAGAGATATGGGGATAATATTACTTTAACTGGACATTCTTTAGGAGGGAACATCGCTCAGAGGGTGGCCTTAGAGTATAATGCTCCCCGTACTGTGGTATATAACTCAGCCCCTCTCTATTTAGAAGGTCTTATCGAATCTAAAGATAAAATCATAGATTATCTCACTCCGTGGGATTCGGCAAGGGAGAAGATAATCAATAAACAAAAGACATTCACAGGTCAAGTAGTACGAATCCGGACTCAAGATGACTTTCTTAACAATATCTCAAAGCCTTTTTTAGGTGTATACTTGGGAGAAGATTACCTGCTTAAAAATTCTGGTGGGCACAGTATTGATCCAGATATTACGGGTGATAAAAATCAAATTAACCAAATCAAGGATATTTTGGAAAATCAGAGTCCAGAGAAGATGACTGGACTTGAAAAGAAGAACTATGAAACTCTTAAGAAATTACAGGGAGTCAAAAACGGACTTCTGAAGCAATTGAATACTCAATTTTTATCAGATGGTAGTATAAATAGCCATGAGATGTTTTTCTTGGACAGCGTTCAAGCAACAGCTGTTGCGACAGCAATGACAGAGAGTGTCGGCAACGGACACAGTGAGATTGAGGCAGTGGCGAAAAAAGCAGTTGCGGATGCTGAAACACTCTACGATAAAAGTAAGGAAGTTCCTTGGTTCGTCACAGAATTAACTTATGATGAGATAGAGGATGTCTATGCAGAAGCTGGGGTAACTTATGATAGTATTGTGGGGGAGACTCAGAGACATTTTGATAAAAAAGTAAGTAAATCAGCTGAGATTGTAAAAGCCTTTACGGATTTGGAAACGAATATTCAGAAGGGTGTTGAACAAGCAGTTGAAGGAGATGAAAGCCTGGCAAGGGATATTAATCAATGGACAAACTAGAAGAAATTCAAATTAAAATAAAAAAGCAAGAAAATGGTCTTTTGTCCTTGGAGGATGACTATAGAACTGCTAAGAAGAAAATAGAAGAATCTTATGAAAATTTGGATGATAATCGCTCTCACTTGACCAGACTATATGAGGAGTTTGAAAACATTGCTTATGATTTTGGTAGACAGAATTCTGGAGATGAGAGAGAGCGCCACCAATTTCTGATACTCTTAGAATCTTATGCAGTTGAGACAAGGAGTGAGTATCTTCGTCAATATGCTAAAATAGAGGCAAAAGATGAAGAATTGCAGACTCAGTACCGAAAAGAGCGCTCTCGCTTAGAAAAAGAGTTAGAAGAGAGTTATAGTCGAAGAAGAGATCTATATGAGTTAGAAAGGGAGCAGAAAAAATGCTAGTAGATTTAGTCATAGATGCTTTGATTGGCCCCATGTCAGAATCAGCAAGACGAGAAATCAAAAAAACATTGGAAAGAGCGGCTATCAAAGCCTTTTGTGCTCCTCCAATAATATCAGGTAGAAAAGATATTGTAGATAAGTACGATGAGGAGATAGGGATTCTTGCTATGACAAATAAGACAGCTATAACGACTTTAGCAGCTCAAATGGATAGCTCAATTAATGGTTTAGGACAAAAAGCAATTAGCGAAGCTGTTAGTAAAAATAGTAACTCTTTTGAAGAGTTAAATCCGAAAAAGAAAAAATAGCTGTTCTATCCCTTTCCTTACATTTTCCAAGCACTTTTCTTGAAACCCTTTCCTTCTTTTGATAGACTAATACATAGTTTGAAAAAAGGAGACTTATCATGAAAAAATTTGTTGCTGAATTAATCGGTACATTTATGCTTGTGTTCATTGGAACAGGAGCTGTTGTTTTTGGAAATGGTCTTAATGGCCTTGGACACCTTGGAATTGCTTTTGCCTTTGGTTTGGCAATTGTGGTTGCAGCTTACTCAATCGGAACTGTTTCAGGTGCTCACTTGAACCCAGCAGTTTCGATCGCTATGTTTGTAAACAAACGTTTGTCATCTTCAGAACTTGTAAACTACATCCTTGGACAAGTAGTTGGAGCTTTCCTTGCGTCAGCTGCAGTATTCTTCCTCTTGTCTAACTCAGGCATGTCAACTGCTAGTCTTGGTGAAAATGCCTTGGCAAACGGTGTCACTGTCTTTGGCGGTTTCTTGTTTGAAGTCATCGCAACTTTCTTGTTTGTCCTAGTTATCATGACGGTAACATCAGCAAGCAAAGGCAATGGCGCAATCGCTGGTTTGGTGATTGGTTTGTCATTGATGGCCATGATTCTTGTGGGCTTGAACATTACTGGCCTTTCAGTAAACCCAGCTCGTAGCTTGGCACCTGCTGTCTTGGTAGGTGGCGCAGCTCTTCAACAAGTTTGGATTTTCATCCTTGCGCCAATCGTTGGTGGCGTTCTTGCAGCCCTTGTTGCGAAAAACTTTCTTGGAACAGAAGAATAATTGAAACTCAAAAAGCCTTGCTCCTCAGTTTGAGGAACAGGGCTTTTTCGTATGATACTCTTCGAAAATCTCTTCAAACCACGTCAGGTTCCATCTGCAACCTCAAAACAGTGTTTTGAGCTGACTTCGTCAGTCTTATCTACGACCTCAATGCAGTGCTTTGAGCAACCTGCGGCTAGCTTCCTAGTCTGCTCTTTGATTTTCATTGAGTATGAGTTTAGCGGTTGTCAATTTTCTCTGGATAAAGGTCGTGTTGGAAGAGACGCTGTTCTGCCAATCCTTCATACTTAGTTCCAGGTCTACCGTAGTTGTAGTAAGGGTCGATTGAGATGCCACCGCGCGGAGTGAATTTTCCCCATACCTCTAAATAGCGAGGATCTAGCAGATTAACCAAGTCTTTTCCGATGGTGTTGATACAGTTTTCGTGAAAATCTCCATGATTTCGATAGCTAAAGAGGTAGAGTTTGAGGGATTTTGATTCGACGCAGAGCTTGTCAGGAATGTAGGAAATATAAATGGTCGCAAAGTCTGGCTGAGCGGTGATTGGGCAAAGCGAGGTAAATTCAGGACAGTTGAATTTGATAAAATAGTCATTTTCAACATGACGATTGTCAAAAGATTCAAGGACTTCTGGTTGATAGTCAAAAATGTAGTTGGTTTCTTTGTTGCCCAGTAGGCTTAGGTTTTTCATTTCTTCTTGTTGTGACATGATTTTTTCTTTCTAATTTAAACACCACGTTGGTTGTCGTAGAGGAGGGTATGGAGTTGGGGAAGGACGCGGACATTGCCCCAGCTATCGTCAGCAGCGACGCGTTCCCAGAGTTCTTTGAGGCGGTCTAGTTGGTCTTGGACAATATTGCCTGTAGCCTTGGGCTCAGGATTTCCAGCCGATAAGAAGAGGACATCTGGTTGGTAACGTTCTTGAATCCCTTTAGCAAAGGCCAAATCTGCATCGTCAAAGACAGGAATTTTAAAGGTGACCTTGTCTGGATCCAGTTGGGAAACGATAAAGTCCAAGGTCTCGAAGTTGACTTCCATCTTGGATGAAGGAGGCTTGGGACTCAGAGTGACCTGATCGATGTCTTTTAACCAATTTTGCCAGCGAGAACCTTGAGTCTCAACAGCCAGAGTGATACCGCGTTCCTTGAGCTTGGTGACGAGTTCGACCATGTTAGCTGCTAGGATAGCGGGATTTCCGCCAGATAGGGTTACATAGTCGTAGCTTCCTAGCTTATCTAAGGCAGCAATGACTTCATCAGCGGTCATGCGAGTTGGTTTTTCAGAACCATCCCAAGTAAAGGCAGAGTCGCACCAGTCGCAGTGGTAGTCGCAACCAGCAGTGCGGACAAACATGGTTTTCTGCCCGATAGCACGACCTTCACCTTGAAAGGTTGGGCCGAAAATTTCCAGAACTGGTAGTTTGAGGACACGTTCCCTAGTCATCTAACCACTCCCGTCTAAACTCCGCAAAGGCAGTCGGAGTCTCATAGAGACGAACATATTCCAAACGGAGACTGCGCTCGTCTGGCAACTCTTGGCTCATGGTTTGAAAAATCCAGTAAACCATATTTTCAGCAGTCGTGTTCATATAAGGTAGAGTTTCATTGAGATAGCGATGATCCAAGTGGGGTTCTAAGTAGTCCTTGTAGATCGCTTTAATATCTCCAAAGTCGTAGGTCATGCCCCGTTCATCTAAAAATCCACTGACAGCGATTTGTAAATGATAAGTGTGGCCGTGCAGGGATTTGCATTTTCCCTCATAGTGAAAGAGGTGGTGGGCAGCATCGAAGGTAAATTCTTTTGATACCAAGGTTCTGTGGGGATTGTAGACAAGAGATTCCCCAGTTTCCTGTTTGATTTCTTTGGGTGCAAAAAACATTAGCTCTCTCCTTTCTGTGAGAGATAAACATCAAGGCCATGCTGACGTAGGTGGCAGGCTGGACAATCTCCACAGCCACTTCCGATAATCCCATTGTAGCAGGTCAAAGTCTTTTCACGAACATAGTCAAAGGCACTGAGTTGATCGGCTAACTCCCAAGTTTCAGCCTTGTCTAGCCACATGAGAGGTGTTTGGATAACAAAGTCATAATCCATGGCAAGGTTGAGGGTAACATTAAGGGATTTGACAAAGACATCCCGGCAGTCAGGGTAGCCTGAAAAATCTGTCTCACAGACACCTGTCACGATGTCTTTAATGCCTCGTTGCTTGGCAAGAACTGCCGCAAAGGAAAGAAAGAGGTGGTTGCGACCGTCAACGAAGGTATTGGGAACCTCTCCCTCTTTTTGATCGATTTCCATATCAGAGGTCAAGGCATTTTCAGTGATTTGCCCCAGAAGAGACATATCTAAGATGTGATGACGAATGCCTTGTTCCTTAGAGATTTCTCTAGCAACTTGAATTTCGAGATGATGGCGTTGGCCATAGGCAAAGGTGACAGCTTCGACTGTTTCATAGTGTTCTTTAGCCCAAAAGAGGCAGGTTGTGGAATCTTGACCGCCGCTAAAGACGACCAAGGCTGAATGACGTTTCATAGTACTCCTTCTAAAATGGGAAATGTTCAGAGCACGCAAAAAGCTCCCTTGAGGGGAGCTAAAAAATACCAAGTAGAGGTTTTTTTTAGCGATGGCATGTCCCAAACATCGTAATATTCTACCTACAGTCTAGCATATTTTTTGAAAAATGGCAAAGGGCAAGAAAAAAAGAGACCAAATAAAGCACTTGGTCTCTCATGTGATTAGCTCAATTCAGCAACGATGGCTTTGATTTGTTCTGCAGTGTGTACTCCAGCAACTTGTTTCACCACTTGGCCATCTTTTTTGAAGAGAAGGGTTGGGATAGACATGATTCCAAAGGCACGAGCTGTGTTTGGATTTTCATCAACGTCCATTTTAACGATTTTCAAGACATCTTCTGAAAGTTCTTCAGACAATTTGTCCAAGATTGGACCTTGCATACGACATGGACCACACCAAGTTGCCCAGAAGTCTACCAAGACCAAACCGTCTTTTGTTTCTTGTTCAAATGTTGCATCTGTAATTGCTTTTGCCATTGTATTTCTCCTTTTTAATTATATTGGTTTAAATCTTGTTTCATGAGATAAAAGAAGACATCTCCATAAGTCCCATGGTAGTCCAAGTCATGACCATTGTAGGTTAATTTTTGGACAGTATAGTAATCCGCGACGCCGATGAGGCAGGCATGTTGAGAACGTTCAAAGTCTTGGTAAGACTCGAAAGTCATGGTTCTCTCTTGCTTGCTGGCGTCTAGATAGGTAATTTCGATCATATAAAACTCCTTTGTTGTTTGATCTTGACTTTATTGTACTCCTTGAAAAGAGGAATGTCAAGAAAAATGATTGCGCACGCAACTTTTTTAGAAAATCTGATTATGAAATGAAATCAAGACTTGTCTCCAGCCTTTCTTCGACAGCCTTTTGCAGGTAAGCTAGAGTTGTCTGTCCCTCGTCAGTCAGGCAGATAAAACTTGCCCGTCTATCCTGATCGCAACACCGGCGACTAAGCAAACCACAGTTTCTCTCTTCTAATCTAGCCACCATTCGAGAAACAGCGCTCGGACTGAGATGGAGTTTATCTGGCAGGTCAATCTGCCGTAAAGATTTTTCATCAGCTAGGTCCAGATAGTAGAGCAGGTAAAACTCTTTCAAGGTCAACCTTTGTTCACTCTGCTGGGCAATAGTTTCTTCCAACAAGGCTTCCATTTCCTTTTGACGGCGGTTGTAGTCAAACCACTTTTCCAAATAGGTCATTGCTTTCTCCTTTCTTTTCAAAGTAAAGTCACAAAGTCATTACTGACTGTCTCTACAACACAAGATGATTGCGCATGCAATGATTATACTACTTTTAACTAATCCTTGCAAGAAAGAAGAATTTCAATATTTCCTTGAAATTTTCTGAAAAAAGAGTAAACTGGTATGCAAGAAGTCTATTTCGTGGAGTTTAGGATGAAATTATATGTTCAATTAATGATTCTCTTTGTGATTTCTCTAATCGGTGAGGGAATCTCCAGTTTCTTTCATCTGCCCATCCCAGGCAGTATTATCGGCTTGATTATTCTCTTTCTAGCTTTACAGTTCAAGTGGCTAAGAACCAGGCATGTCAATATGGTCGGGAATTTCTTGCTGGCCAATATGACCATTCTCTTTTTACCGCCAGCAGTGGGAATCATGGAAAAGTTTGATGTGATTGCCCCTTACCTCTTGCGTATCGTTTTGATTGTCTTTTTTGCCGCGGTCATCAACATTATCCTCATCGCCCTAGTGGTTCAGTTTATCAAGAGACGATTTGAGGGAGATTATGAGAAAGGAGATGCCAAATGAGCGAATTTGTTTCCAATCCTCTGTTTGGGATTGCATTATCTATCCTAGCTTATCTAGTGGGGATGTTGATTTACAGACGTTTTCCCCATCCATTGACAACGCCCTTGCTTTTGTCGGCTATTTTTATTATTATTTTCCTTAAGGCGACGGGAATTTCTTATCAAGATTATTACCAAGGTGGGGTTTATCTGAACAACTTGATTGTCCCATCGACCGTAGCTCTAGGGATTCCGCTTTATAAGAGTTTTCACTTGATGAAGCACCATGCTCGGAGTATTCTCTTCGGTAGTCTGTTAGCAGTAGTTGTCAATACTAGCTTCACTGCCATAGTAGCGAAAATATTTGGCATGGACTTTTTCCTAGCCATTTCTCTCTTTCCCAAGTCAGTGACAACCGCTATGGCAGTGGGGATTACAGAAAAATTGCAAGGTTTGACGACTGTGACCTTGGTCGTCGTAGTGGCCACTGGCATTTTGACCAGTGTAATCGGACCAACCCTTTTGAAGTTGTTGAAAATAGACGATCCAGTGGCTGTTGGGCTTTCCCTTGGGGGAACAGGTCATGCTGTCGGAACAGGAACAGCCTTCCGATACGGCTCTGTAGCAGGAGCCATGGGTGGCTTGGCTATCGGTATTACTGGTATTCTCTACGTATTTGTAAGCCCCATCGTAGCTAGTTTGATATTGAGTTAAAAAGCAAGGAAGCTGAGTTCCTTGCTTTTTTCCAATTTTATTTTGTAAGGATTTACTTTTCTTTGCTTAAATGAATGACTTGGTCGTAGCGTTTTAAGTCCTCGTCTGTATAATGGTGAATGACTTCAATGACTGTCTGAGGTAGCGAGAAGAGGAGGTCGCTAATCTTTTTGCTATTCTCTAAGTCAAGATTGGCCTTAATCTCATCAGCCAAGATGAGTTGGCTGTCGTGATAGAGCGCGCGAGCGATTTCGAGTCGTTGTTTCTCGCCACCAGACAGGCTATCGTTGCTAAGAGTTCGATTTTTCAAATGTTCTAAACCAGTTGTCTTGAGGATATGATTCAACCTTTCTTGCTTTTTAGTCATTCCTAGAAGGATATTGTCTTCCAGAGACAGCGTGTCAAAGTAATGGCTATCTTGGAGGATATAGGAGCTAACGCTCGTGATTTCTTGGCGTGATAGGCTTTGGCCAGCAAATGCAATCCGTCCACTGGTCGCAGCCAACTCTCCATGAATGATATTGAGTAAAGTCGTTTTTCCAGAGCCACTTTCACCGATAATGGCAATCTTTTCTCCTTTCTTGATGTGCATGGAAAGAGGGGATAAAAGGACCTGTCCCTCTTTTTCTAGAGAGATATTCTCTAGTTGGACGGGATAAATGTTTTGGAAGGTGCTAGTAGAAATAGGACTAGAATTTGTGAAAAGTACTTGGTACTTTTCACAGAGGTATTGAGTTGCTTTTCGGGTGTTAGTAAAGTAGGCTAATTCTTGGAATTGATAGCCAATATTATGAGAAACGAGATAAATGGCTACAAAACTAGCTGCGTTTAAATAACCATAATAGGTCATAAAACCGCCAATGACAATAGGGGCAACGGAGCAAAAGGCATCGATGCTATTGATAAAGAGACTGTTTAGGGTACGTTGTTTCTCATATCGTATTTCCGCATCCAAACTAGTCTGTAACTGATTTTGATAGCGAGCAAAAAAGAAGTCCTGTCCCTGATAATGACGAATCTGTTGGCTACCGCCAATAAAATTTGTCAAGCTTGATAAGTAGCTCTGGTTAATAGTGGACCGCTTTTCAGAAAGTGAATCTAAACGCTTAGATCCGATGGCACTACAGAGGACAGGGACGGAGTAGAAGAGAATAAAAATCAAGCCTAGGTAAAAATTAGTCCACAGGGCATATAGGATGGAGACGGTTGTGAAACCAAGAGAAGAAATAATGATAACGGTTGGCTCAATATAGCTCTTTTCTAACTGGTTGACGTCGTTTTCTAAATCAGACAAAATATCCTTTTCATCAATATCATAACCGCTGAGGAATCGCTTGAAAATAGCGCTTTTAATTCCATATCTGAAATCAGTAATCAAACGAGCGTAGTAATAGCGTTTTCCAGCTAGCCCCAGTAAGAGGATGAGGTTTCCAAGGATTCCCAGAATCAACACTTTCCAAAGAAGTTCCAGTTCTTGATTGGTAAAACTAGCAACGATACTCTGAATGAGCGCTGGCGTAATAATCGCTTCCAGCCATGTGATTGCAATCGAAAAGAAGTAAAGTGTTAAGTGTTTCTTTGCAACAAACGTTCTAAGCATAAAGAGCTCCCTCCTTATCAATATACAGTAATCACTTTTAAAATTATTATACTCCTTTTTATCCACATTTTCATACAATATATCTAAAAGAAAAGATCTAGCGATACAGAGTCGCTAGACCTTTAACTTATTGCAAGTTAACCTTGTTTTTCAAGATATAGTAGGTACCGAGATAGTAGATAGCTGATAAAAAGAGATCGCGCAGAATTTCTGTACCAACCATCACGTTATAGTCATTTTCAATTCTGAAGAAGAGAGAAACATAACCAATGACGATGGCAATGACGATATAGGCTAAAATTCCCATAGCTGTTCGATACTCGTTAAAGAGTTGCCCGATAGAGATGGAGAGGTAAATGGATAAAATCCATGCGATTGACCCGACAAATAGTGATAGGGCATACAGCCAGCCGTAGCTGAGATAAGGGGAAATGAAGTTATAGAGGGCAGTGAAGTCTTTTTCAATTGGTGTTAAGAAGATGATAATCAATATACTTAAGATAAAGACGATATAGCCTAAGATGGACCAGACAAGACCACCTAAAAGTTTTGCGATGATGATTTGGTGCTCAGAGACAGGCAAGGTCAAGGTCAAGTACCCTTGGCGGTCATAAACACTCCCCTTGAATCTTCGGATGATTAAAAAGATTGTTGCAATCCAAAGAGTGACGCTGAGTCCTCCAAAGACTAGTACTAAAAAGAAGATGAAATAAGCAGCATTGTTAGGATTGTAACTCTGGCTAAGACTGTTAATAAAAGCTCCAATCAAAACTGAAATTGCAAGTACAGCACCGTAGAGTGCCAGATACCATTTATTGACATTTTTAAATTCATAACGAACTAGATTCCAAAACATAATAATCTCCTTTGCTTAGGCTTTAAATTCCTGGCGGAAGAGCTGGTCAATTGATTCACCTGACTCGTAACGAATATCATCAACATTTCCTTGGCGGACGACTTTTCCGTCTTTGAGGAAGATGATCTCATCCAAGATTGGCTCAATATCTGAAATCAAGTGGGTTGAAATCAGCACCGTAGAGGTTGGTGAGTAGTTATTGATGATGGTATTGAGGATATAATCATGGGCAGCTGGATCCACGCCTCCGATTGGTTCGTCCAGAACGTAGAGGCGGGCTTCACGGCTCATAACCAAGATGAGTTGGACCTTTTCCTTGTTCCCTTTTGATAGTTTCTTGAGGCGACTGTTTTCATCAATACCGAGATCGGCTAAAAGGTGTTGGGCTCTTTCGAGATTGAAATCCTGATAGAAGGTTTTAAAATAGGTTAGAGCATCCTTAACCTTCATCTCTTCATTGAGGTAGGTTGTATCTGGTAGGTAGGAGACGATCGCCTTGGTAGCAGGACTTGGATCCTGTCCGTTAATGAGGACACGTCCTTTATTTGGTTGAAGGAGACCATTGATCAGTTTGATCAAGGTTGTTTTTCCGGATCCGTTTGGTCCAAGGAGCCCGACAATCTTTCCGGCTGAGATCTCTAGTGAGATATTGTCAAGTGCCGCGGTTGCTCCATATGATTTTGTTACATTTTCAAGTGCTAGTAGTGTCATAGTCTTAAACTCCTTTAATATAGTCGCTTAATACATTTGGCAGTTCTTCTTTTTTGTAGCCAAATTGAAGCATGCAAGAGACGAATTGTTGCAGTTGCTCCTCGGAAAGTTGTTTGCGGGACTGAAGGATGAGGTCCAAATCCTCGGTGACAAAACGACCAGTTGTCCGCTTGCTGTATACAAATCCTTCACGTTCAAGGTCAGACAAGGCGCGCTGAATGGTATTAGGATTAACCCCAGCCTCGCTCGCCAAATCTCTCACGGTAGGGAGCTGTTGATTGGGTTCCAGTTCATGGGAAACAATCTGTAATTTGATTTTTTCCATAATCTGTAAATAAATCGGTTTTGTATTATCAAATGACCAGGACATCATAGTCTCCTTTCTTTGCCTTTGTTGTTCTAATCAAATAATACAATAAAACAAAAAACTTGTCAAGTAAAAATAAGAATTGTTTTGGGAATTGCTCAAAAAATGGTATAATGAAAAGAAAACGACAAGGAGGGAAATGCATGCGTTGTCCAAAATGTGGGGCTACCAAGTCTAGTGTTGTTGATAGTCGACAAGCCGAAGAAGGAAATACTATCCGTCGAAGACGTGAGTGCGACGAGTGCCAGCATCGTTTTACAACCTATGAACGAGTAGAAGAAAGAACGCTGGTTGTCGTCAAAAAAGACGGTACACGAGAGCAGTTTTCGAGAGATAAAATCTTTAATGGGATTATCCGCTCAGCCCAGAAACGCCCTGTTTCGAGTGATGAAATCAACATGGTGGTCAATCGTATTGAGCAAAAACTCCGTAGTCGCAGTGAAAATGAGATCCAAAGCGAATATATTGGGTCTTTAGTCATGGAAGAATTGGCAGAGCTGGATGAGATTACCTATGTTCGTTTTGCCAGTGTTTACCGTAGCTTTAAGGATGTGAGTGAGTTGGAGAGTCTGCTCCAGCAGATCACCCAGTCCTCAAAAAAGAAAAAGGAAAAATAGATGAAGCCAAATGACCGTTTTTCTTTTATAAAGAATAATCGGGTGTCGCAAGATACCTCTTCTCTGGTGCAGTGCTACCTCCCGATTATCGGTCAGGAGGCACTGAGCCTCTATCTATATACCATTACCTTTTGGGATGGTGGGCAAAAGGAGCATCTCTTTTCCCACATCCTCAATCACTTAAACTTCGGCATGCCGACCTTGCTCCAATCCTTTAAAGTCTTATCTGCTTTGGATTTGTTGACCCTTTATCAGAAGGGGGAAACTTATGAATTGCAGCTTCATTCTCCCCTCTCCAGTCAAGAATTTCTAAGCCATTCTGTCTATAGCAGATTATTAGAGAAAAAGATTGGGGATACAGCTGTTTCTGCTATGAAGCAGGCTCCAAGTGAGGGAGAAGCACTCTCTGTTTCTTTGAGCCAAGTCTTTCCAACCCTGACTGAAGAAGTGACACCAAGCGAGTCTAAAAGCAAGTTAAAAAATGATTTTGACTTGGAACATTTCCAGCAGCTGATGGCTCGAGATGGCTTGCGTTTTGAAGACGAGCAGGCGGATGTTTTGGAATTGTTTGCCATCGCAGATGAAAAAAAGTGGACCTGGTTTGAAACCTATCAATTAGCTAAGGCGACAGCTGTAGCTCAGGTTATTTCTGTCAAACGCATGCGTGAAAAGATAGCACAAAAACCAGCTACTTCTGACTTTAGCCCCAAAGAAATGACCATTATCAGGGAAGCCAAAAATAAAACTCCCCTACAATTTTTAGCGGAAATCAAGCAAACGCGTAAGGGGAACATCACCCAGAGTGAGCGAGAACTCCTTCACCAGATGGCGTCTTTAAGCTTGCTGGACGAAGTCATCAATATCGTCTTGCTTCTAACCTTTAACAAGGTTGATTCGGCTAATGTCAATGAAAAATATGCCATGAAGGTCGCAAATGACTATGCTTACCAAAAAATTCGGACAGCAGAAGAAGCTGTGCTTCGGATTCGAGAGCGTCAGCAAAGAGGGCAGGAAGACCAGAAATCGAAAACTAGCTCGACTAAGACCAATGTTCCCAAGTGGAGCAATCCAGAATACAAGAATCAAACCAGTGAGGAAACTCGTCTGGAACTAGAACGTAAAAAACAAGAAATGTTAGCCCGATTAGAAGAAGGAGGAGACTAGATGGAAAGTGTTGGTGACGTTATCAAACGTCAGACGAGTCGTTTTCAGTATCAGGACCTAGTCCAGCAGATTATGAAAGACCCAGATGTAGCGGCTTTTATCCAGAAAGAATCCCTCAGCCCAGAGGAGTTGAATCGTAGCATCTCCAAGTTCAACCAATATATCACAGAACGGGACAAGTTTCTTCGTGGGGATGCGGACTATATAGCGCGTGGCTACAAGCCCATCTTGGTTATGAATCACGGATATGCGGATGTGTCTTATGAAGAAACACCAGAACTAATCGCGGCAGAAAAAGAGGCTGCAATTAAGAATCGTCTTAAGTTGATCAATCTACCAGCCAGTCTCAAGAAAGCGAAATTGGCTCAGATTGACCTGGATGATCTAGGACGGTTGCCGATTTTTGAGAGACTCTATTCCTTTGTTGACCTTTACCCAAGCATTCGAAAAGGCCTCTATCTTTACGGAGATTTTGGTGTTGGTAAGAGTTTTATGATGGCAGCCTTAGCTCATGACCTATCTGAAAAACGTGGGGCATCAACGACCATTCTCCATTATCCAAGTTTTGTCATTGATGTGAAAAATGCCATCGGTGAAGGATCTGTGAAGACCTTGGTGGATGACATCAAGTTAGCAGAGGTCCTGGTCTTGGATGATATTGGTGCAGAGCAGTCGACACCTTGGGTACGTGATGAGATTCTCCAAGTCATTCTTCAGTACCGTATGCAGGAAGATTTGCCAACCTTCTTTACTTCCAACTTTAATTTCCAAGATTTGGAAAAACATTTTGCCAAAGGAAAGAATGGAAATGACGAGACTTGGGAAGCTAGACGGGTCATGGAACGAATCCGTTATTTGGCTGAGGAAACGAGACTAGAAGGAGAAAATCGCCGATGACAGAAACCATTAAACTGATGAAAGCTCATACTTCAGTTCGTCGCTTTAAGGAGGAAGAAATTCCTCAAGCAGACTTGGAAGAGATTTTGACTGCTGGACAAATGGCATCATCTTGGAAAAATTTCCAATCCTACTCTGTGATTCTTGTGCGCAGTCAAGAGAAGAAAGATGCTCTTTATGAATTGGTTCCTCAGGAAGCCATTCGCCAATCAGCAGCCTTTTTGCTCTTTGTTGGTGACTTGAATCGAGCGGAAAAGGGAGCAAGCCTTCATACGGACACTTTCCAACCTCAAGGGGTAGAAGGTCTCCTTATCACGTCTGTGGACGCTGCGCTTGCGGGGCAAAATACCTTGCTTGCAGCGGAGAGTCTGGGATATGGTGGTGTTATCATCGGTTTAGTCCGTTACAAGTCAGAAGAAGTGGCAGCGCTTTTTAACCTGCCTGACTATACCTACCCCGTTTTTGGGATTGCCCTTGGCGTGCCAGATCAACAACACGATGTCAAACCAAGACTGCCTTTGAACCAAGTGGTATTTGAAGAAGAATACCAAGAACAGCCAGTAGCGGCGATTTTGGACTATGACAAAGTACAGGCAGACTATGCTGGTGCGCGTGCGACGACCTCTTGGAGTCAACGTTTGGCAGAGCAGTTTGGTCAAGCCGAACCTAGTTCAACTCGGAAGAATCTAGAACAGAAAAAGTTATTGTAGAAAGTGAGAAAACATGGCCTTACCAACTATTGCCATTGTGGGACGTCCCAATGTTGGGAAATCAACCCTCTTTAACCGAATCGCTGGTGAGCGGATCTCAATTGTAGAAGATGTCGAGGGTGTGACACGTGACCGTATCTATGCAACGGGTGAGTGGCTCAACCGTTCTTTCAGTATGATTGACACTGGAGGGATTGACGACGTTGATGCTCCCTTCATGGAACAAATCAAACACCAGGCAGAAATTGCCATGGAAGAAGCAGATGTCATCGTTTTTGTGGTGTCTGGTAAAGAAGGGATTACAGATGCGGACGAGTACGTAGCTCGCAAACTCTATAAAACCCATAAACCTGTTATCCTTGCTGTTAACAAGGTTGATAATCCAGAGATGCGAAATGATATCTATGATTTCTATGCGCTAGGCTTGGGAGAACCGCTGCCAATTTCGTCTGTCCACGGTATCGGTACGGGAGATGTACTGGATGCCATCGTGGAAAATCTACCACATGAAGTCGAAGAAGAAAATCCAGATGTCATTAAATTCAGCTTAATTGGCCGTCCCAATGTTGGGAAATCAAGTTTGATCAACGCCATTTTGGGAGAAGACCGTGTGATTGCTAGTCCAGTAGCTGGAACAACACGCGATGCCATTGATACCCATTTTATAGATGCTGATGGACAAGAGTTTACCATGATTGATACGGCGGGTATGCGTAAATCAGGTAAAGTCTACGAAAATACAGAAAAATACTCTGTCATGCGTGCCATGCGTGCCATTGACCGTTCGGACGTAGTCTTGATGGTTCTCAATGCCGAAGAAGGTATTCGTGAGTACGACAAGCGTATCGCAGGTTTTGCCCACGAAGCGGGTAAAGGAATGATCATCGTGGTCAACAAATGGGATACTCTTGACAAAGACAACCACACCATGAAAAAATGGGAAGAGGATATCCGTGAGCAGTTCCAATATCTGCCTTACGCACCGATTGTCTTTGTTTCAGCTCTTACCAAGCAACGACTCCACAAACTGCCTGAGATGATCAAGCAAATTAGCGAGAGTCAAAACACCCGTATCCCATCAGCAGTCTTGAACGATGTCATTATGGATGCCATTGCTATCAATCCAACACCGACAGACAAAGGAAAACGCCTCAAGATTTTCTACGCAACCCAAGTGGCAACCAAACCACCAACCTTTGTCATCTTTGTCAATGAAGAAGAACTCATGCACTTCTCTTACCTGCGTTTCTTGGAAAATCAAATCCGAAAGGCCTTTGTCTTTGAAGGAACCCCGATTCATTTGATCGCAAGAAAACGCAAGTAAACTTTGCATATTTTCCAAAAAGAATAACTTAAAAGAAGACGAGTATGTCTTCTTTTTTTCTATAAAATAGGTGAAAAAATCCTGTTCAATAGAAGGGAAAATCTGTCATCAAATTTCAATCATTTCCCTAACTTTTGTAACCTATTTGTAATGAAAATGCACTTTCTTTGTAAAAATCAAAATGCTATAATTCCTTAAATCAATTTTCCTTTATCAGGGAGGTTATTATGAAAAAAAGCAGATTATTTAAACATAGTTTGTTGGTTCGCTTGCTTGGGTTGCTGATGGTCTTTCTCTTCTTGTCAGCATTCACAGCACCTGAAAAACCTGAGTACGGGATCTATGACCCGGATCACTATCTAACGGATGAGACTATAAGTCAAATTCGAGAATTGAATAATGTCAATAGTAAAAAATCAGAAAAATTCCAGATGGGTGTTTACGTTGTGAAAAGCCTAAATGGAGAAACAATCGAGACTGTAGCCAATGAAACAGCTAGAGCTTGGAAGATTGGCTACTCGGGAGACAATCATGGTGTCTTGATTGTGGTAGCAGTCCAAGATAGAAAATCACGGATTGAAACCAGTAATAATGTGGCCAGTAAGATCACTGACTATCAGACTCACAGGTTCTTGACAACAGCACGTCCTTACTTTAAAAATGGTGACTATAACAAGGGTGTTCTCTCAATAGTCAATAATCTCAACTACATGTTCTATAGTGGATCGAGTACGACTTCTTCAAGTTCTAGAAGTAGTTACGACTATACCACCAACTCTAGTCGCTTAAGGGAACTTGAAAGGTATGCTGGTGAGAGTAGTTCTTCGAGACGTCATCGAAAAAGCAGTTCGAGCGACGGAGTTATCGTATTTGGAGTTCTCATTTACTTCATCGTCATGATTATCGGATTTCTATTTGGTGGTCGTGGTTCACGTGGAGATGATTCTGGCGGTGGCTGGTGGGGCGGTGACTCATCAGACTCAGGTTCCTCTTGGTCTGATTCGGGCTCCTCTTGGTCTGACTCAGGCTCCGACTCATCTGGTGGCTGGGACGGCGGTGGCTTTGATGGTGGCGGTTCGTCTGATGACTGGTGAGTGATCATATATTGCACAAACCGATTTCTCCATGCAGTAAGGTGACTCCTTTGCAAGAGTTCACTCCTTAATTAAAAATAAAAACAAAGTTTGGGAAATTGATTTAAAATCTGAGTATTTTCTCAGAAAAGTTGATAAAAGAAAGTGTTAAGGTTTTGATATGAAACAAAATAAAGTAATTCTCTCAATAGTGGCGATTTTCTTTGGACTACTAGTTCTGGGAAGTTGTTCCGCAGTGACGACCTATAACGGTCTGGTTGGTGAACAGACTAAAGTGGAGCAGGCTCAGGCCGATGTCTCGACAGCCCTCCAACGTCGTTCGGACTTGATTGGTAACTTGGTGGAGTCCGTTAAAGGACAAATGAATCATGAAACCGAAGTCTTTACCAAGATTGCGGATGCTAGAGCTAAAATCGGTAGTAGCTCAGTGACATCGGAAGAAAACCAAAAGGCTCAGGGAGAGTTGAGCTCAGCTCTTTCCCGCTTGATTTCCTTGACGGAGAATTATCCAGAACTCAAGAGCAATCAAAATGTTGAGCAACTAATGGTCGAACTTTCAGGCAGTGAAAATCGTATTTTTGTAGCACGCAAGGACTATAATAAGGTTGCAGCTGAGTACAATCAAAAGTTGAGAAGTTTTCCAACCGTGCTTTTTGCGAATATGATGAACTTCAAAGAAGCTGAAACCTTTAAAGAAACAGAAGAAGCCAAGACAGTTCCTAAGGTCGATTTTGGAACATCTTCATCAAGTCAATAAAGTGAATCAGCCTATGAATAAAGGAATTTCTCTAGTAGGACTAGTGATTTCAAACTCAAACCTGGAAAGTCTTTTCCAGGTTTTTTTGGTATAATAAAAGGGAAGAGACAGTGACTCAAATGGAGGTTTGCTATGGAGAAAACAAAAGCCTTTCTTGAAGCGCACTACAAGAGATATATCCTTACGATTTGCCTTCTCTGGTTCCTCATGTTTTTCCTTCCTTGGGATTGGCAAATAGGAGGAGTTTCAATTTATTATTTCCTTATGAAAAAACTCTTCGTGGTTTTTGGTGTTTTATCCATTCTATACTCCATACTGATTAAAAAGATCAGTCTCTTTATCTTTGGAGTCCTATTTTGCATGGCCTTCTGGATCAATCTCTTTTGGTATTTTGGGATATTGCCTATATTCTTGGGAAATTAAACATTAAAAAATGAAGGACTAGACTAGTTTCTAGTCCTTTTTATTTTCTTGTCAAAATAGTTTGAAGGGTGAAAATGATTTTGTTGACGGGCTATTTGTATGATATAATAAGTTCCGTAAACAGAAGATTAAGGAATTTAAAAATGGCGAAAAAAGTAAAGGACTATTATGACTTGGCTTATGCTAGGGATTTGAGTCAACGATTGCAAGAAGCGTCCCCTGCCTTTGAGGGACAAAAATTTAGCTTGTTGCTAGAAAAAGATTTGGAAAATTTGGAGTTTAGCCAGCGTCAAGAACTCTTGGCTAAAAGTATCAAAGATTGCCTTCCCCTATCCTATCAGGACTCCCTCAAGGTTTTTGAGAAAATTTTAGGTCCTGAGCTAGAGGGTGGTTTAGGTATGTTCTCAGAAGGATATTGGCTTTGGCCAATTGGTAAATATGTAGAGCTATACGGGGACCAAGAATTTGAATTGAGCGCGGCCTTTAGTAAGGAACTCACCAAGCGGTTTACGGGAGAATTTTCCATGAGGCCCTTACTGGCTCGCTATCCTAAGGATACAATGGCTTTGCTGATAGAATGGAGTCGGGATGAAAATTTGCGCGTTCGTAGACTTGCCAGCGAGTGCATGCGTATTCGTCTGCCTTGGGCTAAGAGACAAATCGTGGTGCTAGATTATCTTGAGGAATTCACCACGATTCTGACCAATCTAAAGGATGATAGAGACAAGTCCATTCAAAAAAGCGTAGCGAACAATCTAAATGATTTATACAAGGAAGCCCCTGATAAGTTTGAAAAGATACTTCAAACTTGGCAGAAGGAGGATGTAAGTCCAAGTTGTGCCTGGATCATCAAGCACGCCTCACGAACAAAAAACAAAAAGGTAGCCACAGAAGATTTATGCAAAAAAAGCTGAATTTTGGCTGGGCTTTTCCGTTGTAAATTAAGGATTCTTTCTTGAAAAATAATGGTAAATATGCTAAAATTAAAAGAACATTCTAAAATATTCAGAATAAAAAGTAAGGAAAATCATGGCTAATATTTTAAAAACGATTATTGAAAATGATAAAGGAGAACTTCGTCGTCTGGAAAAGATGGCTGATAAGGTTCTTAACTATGAGAGCCAAATGGCTGCAATGTCAGACGAAGAACTAAAAGCGAAAACTGACGAATTTAAAGAGCGATACAATAAGGGTGAATCACTTGATTCATTGCTATATGAGGCTTTTGCAGTAGTTCGTGAAGCTGCAAAACGTGTCCTTGGGCTCTTCCCTTATAAGGTTCAGGTCATGGGTGGGATTGTTCTTCACCATGGTGACGTTCCAGAGATGCGTACGGGTGAAGGGAAGACCTTGACAGCGACTATGCCAGTGTACCTCAATGCCCTTGCAGGTAAAGGGGTTCACGTAGTTACAGTCAACGAATACCTAACAGAACGTGACGCGACTGAAATGGGTGAATTGTACTCATGGCTCGGTTTGTCAGTAGGGATCAACTTGGCAGCTAAATCTCCGATGGAGAAAAAAGAAGCTTATCTTTGTGATATTACCTACTCAACCAACTCAGAGATTGGTTTCGACTACCTTCGTGACAATATGGTCGTTCGTGCAGAAAACATGGTGCAACGTCCACTAAACTATGCCTTGGTCGATGAGGTTGACTCGATTTTGATCGACGAAGCTCGTACACCATTGATTGTTTCAGGTGCCAATGCAGTTGAAACAAGCCAACTCTACCATATGGCGGACCACTTCGTGAAGTCCTTGGACAAGGATGACTATATCATTGACGTTCAGTCTAAGACGATCGGTTTGTCAGACTCTGGTATTGACAAGGCTGAAAGCTACTTCAAACTAGAAAATCTCTACGACATTGAAAATGTAGCTCTTACTCACTTTATTGACAATGCCCTCCGTGCCAACTATATCATGATTCTCGATATCGACTATGTGGTTAGTGAAGAGCAGGAAATCTTGATTGTCGACCAATTTACAGGTCGTACTATGGAAGGTCGTCGTTACTCTGATGGTTTGCACCAAGCGATTGAAGCAAAAGAAGGTGTGCCAATCCAAGATGAGACCAAGACATCAGCTTCTATTACCTACCAAAACCTCTTCCGTATGTATAAGAAATTGGCAGGTATGACAGGTACTGGTAAAACAGAAGAAGAAGAATTCCGCGAAATTTACAACATTCGTGTTATTCCAATCCCAACTAACCGTCCAATTCAACGTATCGACCACTCAGACCTTCTCTATGCAAGTCTTGATGCGAAATTTAAGGCTGTAGTTGAAGATGTAAAAGCTCGTTACCAAAAAGGTCAGCCGGTCTTGGTAGGTACAGTTGCCGTTGAAACGAGCGACTTCCTTTCTAAGAAATTGGTAGCAGCAGGTGTTCCTCACGAAGTCTTGAATGCGAAGAACCACTACAGAGAAGCGCAAATCATCATGAACGCTGGTCAACGTGGCGCGGTTACTATCGCAACCAACATGGCCGGTCGTGGTACCGACATCAAGCTTGGTGAAGGGGTTCGTGAACTTGGTGGACTTTGTGTTATCGGTACAGAGCGTCACGAAAGTCGCCGTATTGATAATCAGCTTCGTGGACGTTCAGGACGTCAAGGAGACCCGGGTGAGTCACAATTCTACTTGTCTCTTGAAGATGATTTGATGAAACGTTTCGGTTCAGAACGTTTGAAAGGTGTCTTTGAACGTCTCAACATGTCTGACGAAGCCATCGAATCTCGCATGTTAACGCGTCAAGTTGAAGCAGCTCAAAAACGTGTCGAAGGAAACAACTACGACACTCGTAAACAAGTCCTTCAATACGATGATGTTATGCGTGAACAACGTGAGATTATCTATGCGCAACGCTATGATGTCATTACTGCAGATCGTGACTTGGCACCAGAAATCCATGCTATGATTCGTCGTACCATTGGACGTATCGTGGATGCACATGCACGTTCTAAGGAAGATGAAAAATTGGAAGCAATCTTGAACTTTGCTAAGTATAACTTGCTTCCAGAAGATTCAATTAGCCGTTCAGACCTTGCAGGTTTGTCAGACCAAGCTATCAAAGATGAACTTTTCCAACGTGCCTTGAAAGTCTATGACAGCCAAGTTGCTAAGCTTCGTGACGAAGATGCAGTGAAAGAATTCCAAAAAGTCTTGATTCTACGTGTTGTAGACAACAAGTGGACAGACCATATCGATGCTCTTGATCAGTTACGAAATGCTGTTGGTCTTCGTGGATATGCCCAAAACAACCCTGTTGTAGAATATCAAGCAGAAGGTTTCCGCATGTTTAACGACATGATTGGTTCAATCGAATTCGATGTGACCCGCTTGATGATGAAAGCACAAATCCATGAACAAGAACGTCCGCAAACTGAACACAATATCAGTACAACTGCGACTCGTAATATCGCAGCGCAGCAGGCAAGCCTTCCAGAAGATTTGGACTTGAGCCAAATCGGACGAAACGACCAATGCCCATGTGGATCAGGTAAGAAATTCAAGAACTGTCATGGTAAGAGACAATAATATGAGATAAGATACAGGCGGATACCTGGTAAAAATCATTTTTTGCTTGGTGTCCGTTTGCTTTATAAGGAGATGAATCATGGTATTTAAAGCTAAAAGTCCTAAAATTAACATTGAAGAAGTTCGCGCCTTGTCTAAATTAGAGGGAGCGGCTCTTGCGAGAAAAAATCAACGTGATCAGGAATTGGAAGCCATCATCCGTGGGGAAGACCAGCGTATTCTCTTGGTGATTGGACCATGTTCATCTGATAATGAAGAGGCGGTTCTCGAGTATGCCAAGCGTCTATCTGCTTTGCAAGAAGAGGTCAAAGACCGTATTTTTATGGTCATGCGTGTCTATACAGCTAAACCTCGTACCAATGGAGATGGCTATAAGGGCTTGATTCATCAACCAAATGCGACAGAAGCTCCTAGCCTGATCAATGGGATCAAGGCTGTTCGCCAGCTCCACTACCGCGTGATTACCGAGACGGGTATGACAACAGCGGATGAGATGCTTTATCCTGAAAATCTTCCGTTGGTGGATGATTTGATTTCTTATATGGCTGTTGGAGCTCGTTCTGTAGAGGATCAACAGCACCGTTTTGTAGCGAGTGGGGCAGATTTTTCAACAGGATTTAAAAATCCAACATCTGGAAATCTCAATGTTATGTTTAACGGGATTTACGCAGCGCAAAATAAACAGAGTTTCCTTTTCCTCGGAAAAGAGGTGGAAACAACAGGGAATCCATTATCCCACGCCATTCTTCGCGGTGCCTTGAATGAATACGGGAAAAATATTCCCAACTACTACTATGACAATTTGATGGATACCATTGATCAGTATGAAAAGATGGGCTTGGAAAATCCATTTATCATCATCGATACCAATCATGACAATTCAGGCAAGCAGTACATGGATCAAATCCGTATCGTTCGTCAGACCTTGATTAACCGTGACTGGAATGAGAAAATCAAGAAATACGTTCGTGGTTTTATGATTGAGTCCTATCTGGAAGATGGACGTCAAAATGAGCCAGAAGTTTTTGGCAAGTCTATCACGGATCCTTGTCTAGGATGGGACAACACAGAAGCACTTGTTCGCGAAATTTACCAAACGCTAGGAGAGTAAGATGGCATTTATCGAAAAAGGTCAAGAAATTGATATTGAAGCAATCAAGGCTGCGACCCAGTTGTCACCTGAAGCCTTGCGAAAGAAAGAAGCCCGCGATAGAGAGTTAGCAGCTATCATCTCGGGTGAGGATGATCGAATCCTTTTGGTGATGGGGCCTTGCTCTTCTGACAATGAAGAAGCAGTACTCGAATATGCTCGTCGCTTAGCAGACTTGCAGAAAAAAGTTGCGGATAAAATCTTTATCGTGATGCGTGTCTATACGGCTAAACCTCGTACCAATGGAGATGGCTATAAGGGAATGATTCATCAACCAAATACCAGCGAAGCGCCTAGTCTCATCAATGGTTTGCAGGCTGTTCGTCAGCTACACTACCGTGTGATTACGGAGACGGGCTTGACGACAGCTGATGAGATGCTTTATCCGTCAAATCTCGTTTTGGTTGATGATCTGGTCAGCTACCATGCTGTAGGGGCTCGTTCAGTGGAAGACCAGGAACACCGCTTTGTAGCCTCTGGGATTGATGCTCCGGTTGGGATGAAAAATCCAACATCTGGAAATCTTGGGGTCATGTTTAATGCCATCTATGCGGCTCAAAACAAGCAAACCTTCCTTTACCATGGCCAAGAAGTGGAAACTTCAGGAAATCCTTTGGCCCACGTTATCCTTCGTGGTGCCATGAACGAATATGGTAAAAATGAACCCAATTTCTACTATGAAACCCTCTTAAATGCCATCAATCGCTATGAGACTATGGGACTTGAAAATCCTTTCATTATCATCGATACCAATCATGACAATTCAGGCAAGCAGTATATGGAACAAATTCGCATTGTTCGTCAAGCCTTGCTGAATCGTGACTGGAATGAAAAGATTAAAAAGACGGTTCGAGGCTTTATGATCGAATCTTACCTAGCAGATGGGCGCCAGAATCAACCAGAGGTCTTTGGTTGCTCCATAACTGACCCTTGTCTAGGTTGGGAAAATACAGTAGCTTTGGTAGAAGAAATTTATACTACCTTAACAAAATAAGTGAAAAGGATGGAGTTGGGGGAATCTCAGCTCCTTTTATGAGTATGATAGTTGGACACGGAATTGACATCGAAGAATTGGCTTCAATAGAAAACGCAGTTACACGACGTGAAGGCTTTGCTAAGCGCGTGCTGACCCCTAAAGAAATGGAGCGCTTTACCAGTCTCAAAGGGCGCAGACAGATCGAATACTTGGCAGGTCGCTGGTCAGCTAAGGAGGCCTTTTCCAAGGCTATGGGAACTGGTATTGGCAAACTGACCTTTCAGGATTTGGAAGTTTTGAACAATGAACGGGGGGCTCCCTATTTTAGTCAGGCACCATTTTCAGGAAAGATTTGGCTATCTATCAGCCATACAGATCAGTTTGTGACAGCCAGTGTCATTTTGGAGGAAAATCATGAAAGCTAGTCCACATAGACCAACCAAGGCTCTGATATATCTGGGAGCTATTCGACAAAATATTCAGCAAATGGGGGCTCATATCCCTGAAAGAACTCTCAAGTGGGCAGTGGTCAAGGCCAATGCTTATGGGCATGGAGCTGTTGCCGTTGCGATGGCGATTCAGGACGATGTTGATGGATTTTGTGTTTCCAATATTGATGAAGCCATCGAACTTCGTCAGGCTGGACTCAGCAAGAAAATCCTTATCTTAGGAGTTTCTGAAATAGAAGCTATTGACCTAGCTAAAGAATACGATATCACCTTGACGGTAGCTGGACTGGAGTGGATTCAAGAACTCTTAGCTAGGGAGACAGATTTAACTGGCTTGACTGTTCACCTCAAGATTGACTCAGGGATGGGACGGATTGGTTTCCGAGATTCCAGTGAGGCAGAGCAGGCTCAAGCCTTACTCCAACAATACGGTGCTCGCGTTGAGGGGATTTTTACCCACTTTGCTACTGCAGATGAAGAATCAGATGCCTATTTTAATACCCAGTTAGAACGATTTAAAGCTATTTTGGCAAGTATGAAGGAAGTCCCAGAGCTGGTTCATGCCAGCAACTCGGCAACGACCCTCTGGCATGCAGAGACTATTTTCAATGCAGTCCGTATGGGAGACGCTATGTATGGTCTCAATCCAAGTGGAGAGGTCTTGGACTTGCCTTATGATTTGACACCAGCCTTGACCTTGGAGTCTGCCCTTGTTCATGTCAAGACAGTTTCAGCTGGAGCTTGCATGGGCTATGGAGCAACTTATCAAGCCGATAGTGAGCAAGTCATTGCGACCGTGCCAATCGGCTATGCGGATGGTTGGACAAGAGACATGCAGAATTTCTCTGTCTTGGTAGATGGTCAAGCTTGCCCAATCGTCGGACGAGTATCTATGGACCAAATTACCATTCGTTTGCCTAAGGTTTACCCGCTAGGCACAAAAGTAACATTAATTGGTTCTAACGGCGACAAGGAAATCACAGCTACTCAGGTAGCGACCTATCGTGGAACTATTAACTATGAGGTGGTTTGCCTCCTCAGCGACCGCATTCCGAGAGAATATTATTAAAAAGAAAGGAGTGGAGCATGAATCTACATCAACCCTTGCATGTCTTGCCTGGTGTGGGACCAAAGTCAGCAGAGAAATACGCCAAACTAGGAATTGAAAACTTGCAAGACCTCTTGCTCTACTTTCCTTTCCGTTATGAAGATTTCAAAACCAAGCAGGTGCTGGAGCTGGAAGATGGCGAAAAGGCGGTTCTGTCTGGTCAAGTCGTTACTCCTGCTAGTGTCCAGTATTATGGTTTCAAGCGCAATCGTCTGCGCTTTAGCCTCAAGCAGGGAGAAGTCGTTTTTGCGGTGAATTTCTTTAACCAGCCCTATCTAGCTGATAAGATAGAGCTGGGAGCAACCCTGGCTGTCTTTGGGAAATGGGACCGCGCCAAGGCTAGTCTGACAGGGATGAAGGTCCTGGCTCAAGTAGAGGATGATCTCCAGCCTGTCTATCGTCTGGCTCAAGGAATCAGTCAGGCCAGTCTGGTCAAGGTCATCAAGACGGCTTTTGATCAGGGGTTAGACCTCTTGATTGAAGAAAATCTTCCCCAGTCTTTACTTGATAAATACAAACTCATGTCCCGTTGCCAGGCTGTTCGCGCTATGCATTTTCCCAAGGATTTGGCAGAATACAAGCAGGCCCTTCGCCGTATCAAGTTTGAGGAACTCTTTTATTTCCAAATGCAATTGCAGACGCTCAAGTCTGAAAATAGAGTTCAGGGAAGCGGTCTGGTTCTGAATTGGTCTCAGGAAAAAGTGTCGGCTGTTAAAGAAAATCTGCCTTTTGCCCTGACCCAAGCTCAAGAAAAGAGTTTGCAGGAAATTTTGACAGACATGAAGTCGGACCATCACATGAATCGTCTCCTTCAAGGAGATGTGGGAAGCGGGAAAACGGTAGTTGCTGGCTTGGCCATGTTTGCGGCGGTGACGGTTGGCTATCAGGCAGCTCTTATGGTGCCAACAGAAATCCTAGCAGAGCAACACTTTGAGAGTTTACAGAACCTTTTTCCAGACTTGAAACTGGCTCTCTTGACAGGATCCTTGAAAGCTACAGAAAAAAGAGAAGTCTTGGAGACTATTGCCAAGGGTGAGGCTGACTTTATTATCGGGACTCATGCTTTGATACAAGATGGAGTGGATTATGCTCGCCTTGGCTTGATTATCATCGATGAGCAGCACCGTTTTGGTGTGGGGCAAAGGCGTGTTCTGAGAGAAAAAGGGGACAATCCTGACGTTCTCATGATGACAGCGACGCCCATTCCACGGACGCTGGCTATCACAGCCTTTGGCGATATGGATGTTTCCATTATCGACCAGATGCCAGCGGGTCGGAAACCCATTGTGACACGTTGGATCAAACATGAGCAACTACCTCAGGTACTGACTTGGTTAGAGGGGGAAATTCAAAAAGGTTCGCAAGCCTATGTTATCTCTCCCCTGATCGAAGAATCTGAAGCTCTGGATCTGAAAAATGCTATTGCCTTATCTGAGGAGTTGACAGCTCATTTTGCTGGCAAGGCAGAAGTAGCCCTCCTACATGGTAAGATGAAGAGTGACGAAAAAGACCAGATCATGCAGGAGTTCAAAGAGAGAAAAACGGATATTCTGGTTTCGACAACGGTTATTGAGGTTGGGGTTAATGTTCCCAATGCGACCGTCATGATTATCATGGATGCCGACCGGTTCGGTCTCAGTCAGCTTCACCAGCTCAGAGGCCGTGTCGGTCGGGGGGACAAGCAGTCTTATGCTGTTCTCGTAGCTAATCCCAAGACGGATTCTGGGAAAGATCGCATGCGCATCATGACAGAAACGACCAATGGATTTGTCCTTGCGGAGGAAGATTTGAAAATGCGTGGTTCTGGTGAGATTTTTGGAACCAGACAGTCAGGACTTCCAGAGTTTCAAGTGGCTGATATTATCGAAGATTTTCCGATTTTAGAAGAAGCCAGAAAGGTTGCCAGCTACATTAGTTCGATAGAAGACTGGCAAGAGGATCCAGAATGGCGCATGATTGCTCTCCATCTGGAAAAGAAAGAATATCTAGATTAATACTCTTCGAAAATCAAATTCAAACCACGTCAACGTCGCCTTGGATTATATATGTAACTGACTTCGTCAGTCTTATCTACAACCTCAAAGCAGTGCTTTGAGCAACCTGCGGCTAGTTTCCTAGTTTGCTCTTTGATTTTCATTGAGTATAAGCTTTCTCTAAGGAAAACTTAAGCTAGCTTTTAGGTTTGGGTCTTATACTAGAGTCATCAAAAAGAAGCGAGGACTCTCACATGACTATTAAAGTAACCTACCAAAAGAAATTCCAAACCGTCAAACTAGAGAAAGGAGCTAGCACCTATTGATACACAGAGAGCGGAAACGCTCTTTCTATTTTTAAAACTACTTTCAGACGATCAGTTTGAGGGAGGAGAATCTAAAATCACTTTCTGTTTACCATTCTTTCTTGCATTGCTTTTCTAGATATGCTAGAGTTATGATAGCGATTACAAAATAAAAGGAGCATGCTATGAAAAATCCAGCTTTGTTAGAAGAAATCAAGACCTATCTAGGACGGGATGAGGTGCCAGAAGACTTTGATGCTTTCTGGGATGAGGAAGTCAAAAAAGTATCATCTCTTCCAGCCTACCAGTTGGAGGAAAGAGATTTCCATATTCCCCAAGTCAAGTGCTATGAACTTACTTTTGAAGGAACCAATGAAGGCAAGGTCTATGCACGCGTCGTCCTTCCAAAAAGTGAAGGGAAAGTTCCGTTAATCTTCCATTTCCATGGTTATATGGGACGTGGTTGGGACTGGGCCGACATGCTGGCCTATACTGTGGCTGGTTACGGTGTTGTTTCCATGGACGTTAGGGGCCAGTCAGGTTACTCGCAAGACGGCTTGCGCTCTCCACTAGGAAATACGGTGAAGGGACATATCATCCGTGGTGCTGTTGAAGGTCGAGACCAGCTCTTTTATAAGGATGTTTATCTGGATATTTATCAGTTGATTGAAATTGTTGCTAGTCTACCTGAGATTGATGAGAAGCGACTTTCTAGTTATGGTGCCTCACAAGGCGGTGCTTTAGCCCTGGTTGCAGCAGCGCTCAATCCTCGGATTCAGAAAACAGTGGCCATCTATCCTTTCTTGTCAGACTTTAGACGAGTGCTTGAGATTGGCAATACCAGTGAAGCCTATGATGAACTCTTCCGATATTTCAAGTTCCACGATCCCTTCCATGAAACAGAGGAGGAAATCATGGCGACTCTTGCCTATATCGATGTGAAAAATCTTGCCCATCGTATTCAAGGTGAGGTCAAGATGATTACGGGCTTGGATGACGATGTTTGCTATCCCATTACCCAGTTTGCGATTTACAACCGCCTAACTTGCGACAAGGCCTATCGCATCATGCCAGAGTATGCTCACGAAGCCATGAATGTTTTTGTCAATGACCAAGTTTATAACTGGCTCTGTGGCAGTGAGATTCCTTTTAAATATGTGAAATGATGAATGAGAGAGCCCCGGAGCTCTCTTTTTTATGTCCAAAACCTGAAAGTACTTTTAGAAAATTTAAAATATTAAAATATTCTTAAAAGTAAAATCTATTCTGTAGGAACACAGATATAAATATAAGACTTTATTGTATAATAAAGGAAAAGTCACTTGTGAAAGGAGGAAAAAGGCTGCCGGGTGGTTAAAAACTCGGGCTCAGCAGAAAATGGGAGAGGATTGGGAGCTCTCATTAAGTTGGATACTTTCTTGTAAAACTTGTCTCTTGAGAGACAATAAAAATTTTTAAAGAAAAAGAAAGCGCTTTATTTTATGAAAAATGAAAGGACAAACATGAATTACAAATCTTTAGATCGGAAACAGCGATACGGAATTCGAAAATTTGCAGTTGGGGCGGCATCTGTAGTGATTGGTACAGTAGTATTTGGAGCAAATCCAGTCTTAGCTCAAGAGCAAGCCAATGCAGCAGGGGCCAATACAGAAACTGTCGAACCTAGTCAAGGTTTATCAGAATTGCCAAAAGAAGTGTCCTCGGGAGATCTTGCTCATTTGGATAAGGATTTGGCTGGTAAATTGGCAGCAGCTCAAGACAACGGCGTTGAGGTGGACCAAGATCATTTGAAAAAAAATGAGAGTGCAGAATCAGAAACTCCATCCTCTACGGAAACCCCTGCAGAAGAAGCAAATAAGGAAGAGGAATCAGAGAATCAGGGGGCTATTCCTCGTGACTATTACTCAAGAGATTTAAAAAATGCCAATCCTGTCCTTGAAAAAGAAGATGTTGAAACCAATGCAACAAATGGTCAGAGAGTTGATTTATCAAGTGAACTAAATAAACTAAAGCAACTAAAAAATGCTACAGTTCACATGGAGTTCAAACCAGATGCATCAGCTCCACGCTTTTACAATCTCTTCTCTGTATCCAGTGACACCAAGGAAAATGAGTATTTTACTATGTCGGTCCTTGATAATACAGCTCTTATTGAAGGTCGTGGCGCTAACGGGGAGCAGTTCTATGATAAGTATACAGATGCTCCTTTGAAAGTTCGCCCTGGACAATGGAATTCAGTGACCTTTACTGTCGAACAACCGACAACGGAGTTACCTCATGGTCGAGTTCGTCTCTATGTGAACGGTGTCTTATCTCGAACAAGTCTCAAATCTGGTAACTTCATTAAAGATATGCCAGATGTTAATCAAGCTCAGCTTGGAGCAACCAAACGGGGCAATAAAACAGTTTGGGCATCAAACCTACAAGTTCGAAACCTAACCGTTTACGATCGTGCTTTAAGCCCAGATGAAGTTCAAACACGGAGTCAATTATTTGAAAGAGGTGAATTGGAACAGAAACTTCCTGAGGGAGCAAAAGTCACTGAGAAAGAAGACGTCTTTGAAGGTGGTAGGAACAATCAACCAAATAAAGATGGTATCAAGAGTTATCGTATCCCAGCTCTTCTCAAGACAGATAAAGGAACGCTGATTGCAGGAACGGATGAAAGACGTTTGCACCATTCTGACTGGGGAGATATTGGGATGGTTGTTCGTCGCAGCTCAGATAATGGAAAAACATGGGGAGACCGAATCGTAATCTCAAATCCTCGTGACAATGAGCATGCTAAACATGCAGATTGGCCATCTCCAGTCAATATTGATATGGCCTTGGTGCAAGACCCTGAAACAAAGAGAATTTTTGCAATTTACGACATGTTCCTTGAAAGTAAGGCAGTATTTTCATTGCCAGGGCAAGCTCCGAAAGCTTATGAACAAGTGGGAGATAAAGTTTATCAAGTTTTATATAAGCAAGGAGAATCAGGTCGCTATACGATTCGAGAAAACGGAGAGGTTTTCGACCCTCAAAATAGAAAGACAGATTATCGTGTTGTCGTTGACCCTAAAAAACCAGCCTACAGCGATAAGGGAGATTTGTATAAAGGGAATGAGTTAATCGGAAATATTTATTTTGAATATAGCGAAAAGAATATTTTTAGAGTTTCCAATACCAACTACCTATGGATGTCCTACAGTGATGACGATGGGAAGACTTGGTCTGCACCAAAAGATATTACTCATGGGATTCGGAAAGATTGGATGCACTTCCTAGGAACTGGACCTGGTACGGGGATTGCCTTGCGTACAGGACCTCATAAGGGAAGACTGGTGATTCCAGTTTATACAACAAACAACGTTTCCTACCTAAGTGGTTCTCAATCATCTCGTGTAATTTACTCAGATGATCATGGTGAAACATGGCAAGCAGGGGAAGCAGTTAATGATAACCGCCCAGTAGGCAACCAAACCATTCACTCTTCAACCATGAATAATCCAGGCGCCCAAAATACGGAGTCAACTGTTGTTCAGTTGAATAATGGAGATCTCAAGCTCTTTATGCGTGGCTTGACTGGCGATCTTCAGGTTGCGACCAGTCATGATGGGGGAGCAACGTGGGATAAGGAAATCAAACGTTATCCTCAAGTAAAAGATGTTTATGTTCAAATGTCCGCTATTCACACCATGCATGAAGGCAAGGAATACATTCTACTCAGCAATGCTGGTGGTCCTGGACGCAACAATGGTTTGGTTCACCTAGCTCGTGTTGAGGAGAATGGTGAGTTGACATGGCTGAAACACAATCCTATACAAAGTGGTAAGTTTGCTTACAACTCACTCCAAGAACTCGGAAATGGCGAATATGGTTTGCTTTATGAGCATGCGGATGGCAATCAAAACGATTATACTTTATCCTATAAGAAATTCAACTGGGATTTCTTAAGCAAAGACAGAATTTCTCCTAAAGAAGCAAAAGTAAAATATGCTATCCAAAAATGGCCAGGTATTATTGCCATGGAGTTCGATTCGGAAGTATTGGTCAACAAGGCTCCGACCCTTCAATTGGCAAATGGCAAGACAGCAACCTTTATGACCCAGTACGATACAAAAACTCTCCTATTCACAATAGATCCAGAGGATATGGGTCAAAGAATTACAGGTCTAGCAGAGGGTGCAATTGAAAGCATGCACAATTTACCAGTTTCTTTAGCTGGCTCTAAACTAAGCGATGGTATTAATGGCAGTGAAGCTGCTATCCATGAGGTTCCAGAGTTCGCAGGTGGTGTTAATGCTGAGGAAGCCCCAGTGGCAGAGATACCAGAGTACACTGGACCATTGGCAACAGTAGGTGAAGAACCAGCTCCTACAGTAGAAAAAACCGAATTCACTGGTGGAGTCAATGCTGAGGAAGCCCCAGTGGCAGAGATGCCAGAGTACACCGGTCCATTATCAACAGTAGGCGAAGAACCAGCGCCAACGGTTGAAAAGCCTGAATTTACAGGTGGGGTCAACGCTGTTGAGGCAGCAGTCCATGAACTTCCAGAGTTCAAGGGTGGTGTCAATGCAGTTCTAGCAGCCTCAAACGAACTTCCGGAATATAGAGGAGGTGCTAACTTTGTCTTGGCAGCTTCAAATGACCTGCCAGAGTATAAGGGAGGTGTCAATGGCGCTGATGCAGCAGTCCATGAAGTGCCAGAGTACAAGGGAGACACCAATCTAGTATTAGTAGCTGCAGACAACAAACTGTTTCTAGGCCAAGATGTGACCTATCAAGCGCCAGCCGCTAAACAAGATGAACTTCCAAATACAGGAAGCAAGGAAACAAGCTCACTGATTTCCCTTGGTCTTGCAGGTGTTCTTTTATCCTTGTTTGCATTTGGCAAGAAGAGAAAAGAATAATAAGTAAAAGCTATTTGAGTAACTCTCGGAAGAGATAGCAGGTTTTTCAGCCTGCTATCTTTCTTTATTACATTTAGGTTGATTCGAAATCATAAGAGGTCTGAAACTACTTTCAGGATAGTCTGTTCTATAAAATAGTTTTGAAACTGAAATCTATTCTACTACAAGATATTGAAAGCGCTTAACAAATGATATATAATAAGCCCATAAGAACAAGAAAGGGAGGAAAGAGGATGCCACAGATCAGCAAAGAAGCCTTGATTGAACAAATCAAAGATGGAATCATTGTCTCTTGCCAGGCACTTCCTCACGAACCGCTTTATACAGAAGCGGGAGGAGTCATTCCCTTGCTAGTCAAAGCGGCTGAGCAAGGTGGAGCAGTCGGTATCCGAGCAAACAGTGTTCGCGATATCAAGGAGATTAAGGAGGTTACGAAACTCCCGATTATCGGGATTATCAAACGTGACTATCCGCCACAGGAGCCATTCATTACAGCGACTATGAAAGAAGTTGATGAGTTGGCTGAACTAGACATTGAGGTCATTGCTCTGGATTGTACCAAACGTGAACGTTACGACGGTTTGGAAATTCAGGACTTTATTCGACAAGTCAAAGAAAAGTATCCACATCAACTCTTAATGGCTGATACTAGCACGTTTGAAGAGGGTATAGCTGCAGTCGAAGCAGGGATTGATTTTGTTGGAACAACCCTATCAGGTTACACTTCTTATAGTCCGAAAGTGGATGGTCCAGACTTTGAACTGATTAAAAAACTGTGTGAAGCAGGAGTGGATGTCATCGCTGAAGGGAAAATTCATACACCAGAACAAGCCAAACAAATCCTTGAATATGGGGTGCGAGGCATCGTTGTCGGTGGAGCGATTACTAGACCAAAAGAGATTACGGAGCGCTTTGTTGCCGGTCTTAAATAACACAATCTCAAAACAGAGGAGAGTGGTTGATGCGTCGGACAAAATGAAAACGTATACAAATATAAACTTGCTCATTATCCAATATGGATACGCTTATCAATTAGGAGAATACAGATGAAATTTAGAAAACTAGCTTGTACAGTACTTGCGGGTGCTGCGATTCTTGGCCTTGCGGCTTGTGGTAATTCTGGTGGAAGTAAAGATGCTGGAAGTTCTAGTAGCGATAGCGGAAAAACAGAAATCACTTGGTGGGCATTCCCAGTCTTCACACAAGAAAAAACGGGTGACGGTGTTGGAACTTATGAAAAATCAATCATCGAAGCTTTTGAAAAAGCAAATCCAGATGTAAAAGTGAAATTGGAAACCATCGACTTCAAGTCAGGTCCAGAAAAGATTACAACAGCTATCGAAGCAGGAACAGCACCAGACGTACTCTTTGACGCACCAGGACGTATCATCCAGTACGGTAAAAACGGTAAATTGGCTGAGTTGAACGACCTCTTCACAGACGAATTCGTCAAAGATGTCAACAACGAAAACATCGTACAAGCAAGTAAGGCTGGAGACAAAGCTTACATGTATCCAATCAGTTCAGCTCCATTCTACATGGCTATGAACAAGAAAATGTTGGAAGATGCTGGAGTTGCAAATCTTGTAAAAGAAGGTTGGACAACTGATGACTTTGAAAAAGTTTTGAAAGCGCTTAAAGATAAAGGATATACACCAGGTTCATTGTTCAGTTCTGGTCAAGGGGGAGACCAAGGAACACGTGCCTTCATCGCAAACCTTTATGGCGGTTCTGTAACAGACAAAGACGTAACCAAATATACAACAGACGATCCTAAATTCGTCAAAGGTCTTGAAAAAGCTGCTAGCTGGATTAAAGACGGTTTGTTGAACAACGGTTCACAATTTGACGGTGGAGCAGACATCCAAAACTTTGCCAACGGTCAAACTTCATACACAATCCTTTGGGCACCAGCTCAAAACGGTATCCAAGCGAAACTCTTGGAAGCAAGTAAGGTAGATGTGGTTGAAGTACCATTCCCATCAGACTCTGGTAAACCATCTCTTGAATACCTTGTAAACGGATTTGCAGTATTTAACAACAAAGACGATAAGAAAATCGCAGCTGCTAAGAAATTCGTTCAATTCATCGCAGATGACAAAGAATGGGGTCCTAAAGACGTAGTTCGTACAGGTGCCTTCCCAGTTCGTACTTCATTTGGCAAACTTTATGAAGACAAACGTATGGAAACAATCAGTGGCTGGACTAAATACTACTCACCATACTACAACACTATCGATGGATTTGCTGAAATGAGAACACTTTGGTTCCCAATGTTGCAATCTGTATCAAATGGTGACGAAAAACCAGCGGATGCTTTGAAAGCCTTCACTGAAAAAGCTAACGAAACCATCAAAAAAGCTACAAAACAATAAGCACTAAGTCAGATTGATTCCCCCCTTTTCCCTGTGCACTACGGTGTAAGAAAAGGGGGACTTTTGTTTGAAATGGTAGGAACTGTCACGAAATTAAAATGAAGTTCTTACATAAGCGAATCTTAAAAAATTTCATTTTGGTTTTAAAACAGTTCAAGAAAATCAAAAACTATTCTATTTGAAAGAGAGGTGCCGACTGTGAAAGTCAATAAAATTCGTATGCGGGAAACAGTGATTTCCTACGCTTTCCTAGCACCAGTGTTATTCTTCTTTGTCATCTTTGTCTTGGCTCCTATGATTATGGGATTCATTACAAGTTTCTTTAACTACTCCATGACTAAATTTGAGTTTGTAGGCTTTGACAACTACATTCGCATGTTTAAAGACCCTGTCTTTATGAAGTCTTTGATCAATACCGTTATCCTGGTTATTGGATCTGTTCCGATTGTGGTTCTCTTCTCGCTCTTTGTAGCATCTCAAACCTATCATCAAAATGCCATTGCCCGTTCTTTCTATCGTTTCGTCTTCTTCCTTCCTGTAGTTACAGGTAGTGTTGCCGTAACGGTTGTATGGAAATGGATCTATGACCCACTATCAGGGATTCTAAACTTTGTCCTTAAGTCAAGCCATATCATCAGCCAAAATATTTCTTGGCTGGGCGACAAAAACTGGGCTTTGCTAGCGATTATGATCATCCTTTTGACAACATCTGTTGGTCAACCGATTATTCTTTATATCGCCGCCATGGGGAATATTGACAACTCACTTGTTGAAGCAGCGCGTGTAGACGGTGCGACTGAGTTTCAAGTCTTCTGGAAGATCAAATGGCCTAGCCTTCTTCCAACAACTCTTTACATCGCGATTATTACGACTATCAACTCATTCCAATGTTTCGCCTTGATTCAGTTGTTGACTTCTGGTGGTCCAAACTACTCAACAAGTACCTTGATGTACTACCTTTACGAAAAAGCCTTCCAATTGACAGAATACGGCTATGCCAATACTATCGGTGTCTTCTTGGCAGTGATGATTGCCATTGTCAGCTTTGCTCAATTCAAGATCCTCGGAAACGACGTAGAATACTAAAGAAAGGAGACAGTTATGCAACCTACACAAAAGAAACCCTTAACAGCTTTCACTGTTATTTCAACGATTATCTTGCTCTTGTTGACCGTACTGTTCATCTTTCCATTCTACTGGATCTTGACAGGGGCCTTCAAATCACAACCTGATACCATTATGATTCCACCACAGTGGTTCCCTAAAATGCCAACCATGGAGAACTTCCAACAACTCATGGTGCAAAACCCTGCTATGCAGTGGATGTGGAACTCTGTATTTATCTCATTGGTAACCATGTTCCTAGTCTGCGCAACCTCTTCTCTAGCAGGTTATGTCTTGGCTAAAAAACGTTTCTATGGTCAACGCATCCTCTTTGCAGTCTTTATCGCTGCCATGGCTCTTCCAAAACAAGTTGTCCTTGTACCATTGGTACGTATCGTTAACTTCATGGGAATTCACGATACTCTTTGGGCAGTTATCTTGCCTTTGATTGGATGGCCATTTGGGGTCTTCCTTATGAAACAATTCAGTGAAAATATCCCAACAGAATTGCTTGAATCAGCTAAAATAGACGGTTGTGGTGAGATCCGTACTTTCTGGAGCGTAGCCTTCCCTATCGTGAAACCAGGATTTGCAGCCCTTGCAATCTTTACCTTCATCAATACTTGGAACGACTACTTCATGCAGTTGGTTATGTTGACTTCACGTCAAAACTTGACTATCTCACTCGGGGTTGCGACCATGCAGGCTGAAATGGCAACCAACTATGGTTTGATCATGGCGGGTGCAGCTCTTGCAGCCGTGCCAATCGTAACGGTCTTCCTTGTCTTCCAAAAATCCTTCACTCAAGGGATTACTATGGGAGCGGTTAAAGGTTAAGACCTTGCGAAAATCGAATTTAAACGACGTTAGCGTTACCTTGCCATACTTAAGTATTGCCTGCGGTTAGCTTTCTAGTTTGTTCTTCGATTTTCATTGAGTATAAGAGAATACAGAGTTATAAGTGTCTACAAAATGGAGAGTATGCAGTTACTTCGTGAAGTTTTGTCAGACACTTATAAACTTAAGAATGAACTCTTTTCATGATACTAGTTAGAGTAGGTTCGTTTTATGATGGCTATTTCCCGCTTTAGTTGTATCTAAGATAAACATCTTACGCTTATCTTAGACGGAATTTTTGAGACTGACGATGAAGGAGTGAAAGGCTCAAAAATTAGGAATGAAATTCCGAAGGAATTTGCTTCCGTCCGCACTATTACAGGGAAATAGAGAAGGAACATTCGAAACTGAAAACTAGTAACTATCAGAAACGAAGGAAACAGTATGATTTTTGACGATTTGAAAAACATCGCCTTTTACAAGGGAATCCATCCTAATCTAGACAAGGCTATCGACTATCTCTATCAGCACCGTAAGGATTCTTTCGAACTCGGTAAGTATGAGATTGACGGGGACAAGGTCTTTCTAGTTGTTCAGGAAAATGTCCTCAATCAAGCTGAAAATGATCAATTTGAGCATCATAAGAACTATGCAGACTTGCATTTGCTGGTAGAAGGACATGAATATTCGAGCTACGGTTCACGTATCAAAGACGAAGCGGTAGCATTCGACGAAGCGAGCGACATTGGCTTTGTCCATTGTCATGAAAAATACCCACTCTTGTTGGGTTATCACAATTTTGCGATTTTCTTCCCAGGAGAACCACACCAGCCAAATGGCTATGCAGGTATGGAAGAGAAGGTTCGCAAATATCTCTTTAAAATTTTGATTGATTAAAAGAATCAGGAGGAGCAAACATGGCACAAAAAGGAGTAAGCCTTATCAAGGCAGCATTTGATACAGACAACTTTCTCATGCGTTTTAGTGAAAAGGTTTTGGATATCGTCACAGTCAATCTTCTTTTTGTCGTCTCTTGTTTGCCCATCGTGACGATTGGAGTGGCGAAAATCAGCCTCTATGAAACCATGTTTGAGATTAAGAGAAGCAGACGGGTACCAGTCTTTCAAACTTTTCTAAGAGCCTTCAAGCAAAATCTGAAACTGGGTTTCCAGTTAGGTTTGCTAGAGTTGGGTATTGTGTCATTAAGCCTTTTAGATCTCTATCTCTTCTGGGGCCAGACAGCTTTGCCTTTCCAGATTGTGAAAGCAATTTGTTTGGGGATTCTCATCTTCCTCACTCTCGTGATGCTAGCTAGTTATCCCATCGCTGCGCGCTATGATTTGTCATGGAAAGAAGTGCTGCAAAAAGGGCTTATCTTGGCAAGTTTTAACTTTCCATGGTTCTTCCTCATGTTAGCCATTCTCTTTCTCATAGTGATGGTTCTTTATCTATCCGCCTTCACTCTCCTTTTGGGTGGGTCAGCTTTTATCCTCTTTGGTTTTGGTTTGCTAGTCTTTCTCCAAGCAGGTTTGATGGAGAAAATCTTCGCCAAATACCAGTAGGATGGCTTGTTTCTGAAACTACTTTCAATCGTTACAGTTTCTAAAATACAAGTAGAAACTAAAATCTAAGTGTATACAAGATATTGAAAGCGATTTTCACAAGGTGTATACTAAACTTGTAAAAAATAGAACTGCTCTCAGCAGAAAAAAAGAAATCTTAGGAGAAAATCTATGTCAGATTTGAAAAAATACGAAGGTGTCATTCCAGCCTTCTACGCATGTTATGATGATCAAGGAGAAGTCAGTCCAGAGCGTACGCGTGCCTTGGTTCAATACTTCATTGATAAGGGAGTTCAAGGTCTCTATGTCAATGGTTCTTCTGGTGAATGTATCTACCAAAGTGTGGCAGATCGCAAGTTGATTTTGGAAGAAGTTATGGCAGTTGCCAAAGGTAAATTGACTATCATTGCTCACGTTGCTTGCAACAATACCAAAGACAGTATGGAACTTGCTCGCCACGCAGAAAGCTTGGGTGTAGATGCCATTGCAACGATTCCACCGATTTACTTCCGTTTGCCAGAATACTCAGTTGCCAAATACTGGAATGACATTAGTGCTGCAGCACCAAACACAGACTACGTGATTTATAACATTCCTCAATTGGCAGGTGTTGCTTTGACTCCAAGTCTCTACACTGAAATGTTGAAGAATCCTCGTGTTATCGGTGTTAAGAACTCTTCTATGCCAGTTCAAGATATCCAAACCTTTGTCAGCCTTGGTGGAGAAGACCACATCGTATTCAATGGTCCAGATGAACAGTTCCTAGGTGGTCGCCTCATGGGTGCTAAAGCTGGTATCGGTGGTACTTATGGTGCGATGCCAGAACTCTTCTTGAAACTCAATGAGTTGATTGCTGAGAAAGACTTGGAAACAGCGCGTGAATTGCAATACGCTATCAACGCAATCATTGGCAAACTCACTTCTGCACATGGAAATATGTACGGTGTGATTAAGGAAGTCTTGAAGATCAATGAAGGACTTAACATTGGATCAGTTCGTTCACCATTGACACCAGTGACTGAAGAAGATCGCCCAGTTGTAGAAGCAGCAGCACAATTGATTCGTGAAACCAAGGAGCGCTTCCTCTAATCCATAAGGAGGTATTTATGACACACTACGTTGCAATTGATATCGGTGGAACCAACATTAAATATGGCTTGATTGACCAAGAAGGCCAACTTGTTGAATCGCATGAAATGCCAACTGAGGCGCAAAAGGGTGGGCCGCATATTTTACAAAAGACAAAAGATATCGTAGCCAGCTATTTAGAAAAAGGCCCAGTAGCAGGTGTTGCCATTTCTTCGGCAGGGATGGTGGATCCTGATAAGGGGGAAATTTTCTACGCTGGACCTCAGATTCCCAACTATGCAGGAACTCAGTTCAAGAAGGAAATTGAGACGAGCTTTGCGATTCCTTGTGAAATTGAAAATGATGTCAACTGTGCAGGTCTAGCTGAGGCAGTATCTGGTTCAGGCAAGGGAGCGAGTGTCACACTTTGCTTGACCATTGGAACAGGTATCGGTGGTTGCTTGATTATGGATGGGAAAGTTTTCCATGGATTTAGCAATTCGGCCTGCGAAGTCGGTTACATGCACATGCAGGATGGAGCTTTTCAGGATCTTGCTTCTACGACAGCCTTGGTTGAGTATGTAGCAACAGCTCATGGTGACTCAGTTGATCAGTGGAATGGCCGACGCATCTTCAAGGAGGCCACTGAAGGAAACAAGATCTGTATGGCTGGTATTGATCGCATGGTAGACTACCTTGGGAAAGGTCTGGCAAATATTTGCTACGTTGCCAATCCAGAAGTAGTCATTCTCGGTGGCGGTATCATGGGACAAGAGGCTATCCTCAAACCAAAGATCCGCACAGCCTTGAAGGCGGCCTTGGTACCAAGTCTAGCTGAAAAAACACGATTAGAATTTGCCCATCACCAAAATACAGCAGGGATGTTGGGAGCCTATTATCATTTCAAAACAAAACAATCCTAGTTTGGTTGAACCAAACTAGGATTTTCTAACGCGTTTTTGTCTACGATAGCCGTTGAGCTTTTTATTTTCCCAATAGCTGTTAAAGATTTTTTCCTTGCTCTCGCGATTGATTTCCAAAAAGTAGGCATAAATCAAATCTATTAAAATGAGCATAGGGAGTTGAGCGGAAATACGCTGGATGTAAGAAGATTGACTATGGCTTGCCACAAGGACTGTTTCGTTATAGGCCTGACTGTTTTTGTTTGGAGCGCTGGTAAAGAGAATGGTCTTGGCCCCCATTTCCTTGGCATCCAACAAACTATCGAGGACGGATTGGGTAGTGCCTGATAGGGAAAAACCAAGTACCAGACAATTTTCATCCATGATACTGGTCGTCCATGCAAAGCCATCCTGGTCGGTCAAAGCTTCACAGACCACACCTAATCGCATAAAGCGCAATTTCATCTCACGGGCAATCAGACCAGAACTTCCCGTCCCGAAAAAGTAAACTCGTTCAGCGTCATCGATTAATTGGGCGACGCGTTCCAGTTGTTCTTCGTCGATCAAATCCTGTGTTTGTTCTCGCATGATACTGTAGCTTCTCAAAACACGTTTGGTCAAAGGACTGTGTTTGTGTGAATGAGTGTCCGGTTTACTAGCCTGGTGCTGGTATTGAAAGACGAACTCTCGGTAGCCTGTAAAACCACACTTTTTGGAAAAGCGGGTCAAGGCTGCTTGGGAGATATGTAATTTCTGGGTAACTTGCTGAGAAGAAAGATCATCTTGGATCGTTTCAGCTTGCAAAAAATAGCGAGCGATTTCTTGCTCGAGCTCGGTTAATTCTTCAAAATGGAGGTCGATTATGGTTGCGATATCTGGCTTGTTCATGAGGCTCCTTTTTATGAGTCAAAGTCTTAAAAGTTAACGCTTTCCTAACTATTACTATCATTATATCATAGAAAATAGGATAACCAAATAAAAAGGCATTTTCAGTTAAAAGTCAAAAAATGCTTCGACTTTTCCAAGAGTTTCTCCGTAAAATATGGTACAATGAAATGTACTGAGCTTCACCTGTTTGCTCTATTATTTTAGGGGAAATAAAGGTGGAAATCGGGAATTTTTCTAGAAAAGAGTCTTAGTTGTATGAGAAAATTTAATAGCCATTCGATTCCGATTCGGCTTAATTTACTATTTGCGATTGTCATCCTGCTCTTTATGGCCATTATTGGTCGTTTGTTATACATGCAGGTGCTCAATAAAGATTTCTATGAAACAAAATTGGCCTCAGCCAGCCAAACAAGGGTAACAACCAGTTCAGCTCGTGGACAAATCTATGATGCGGCAGGGAAACCCTTGGTAGAAAATACTGTCAAGCAGGTTGTTTCTTTCACACGAAACAATAAAATGACTGCAGCTGAATTGAAGGAGACAGCCAAGAAACTTCTCACATATGTAAATGTAACCTCTCCTGATCTGACTGATCGACAAATTGCAGACTATTACTTGGCGGACCAGGATATTTACAAAAAAACAGTCGAATCCTTGCCAAGCGATAAACGCCTGGATTCAGATGGGAACCGCTTATCGGAAGCGACACTTTACAATAATGCGGTTGAAAGCATTGACGTGAGTCAACTTAATTATACAGATGACCAGAAAAAGGAAATCTATCTCTTTAGTCAGCTCAATGCTGTTGAAAATTTTGCAACGGGAACCATTTCTACGGATGCCTTAGATGATACCCAAGTTGCTCTCGTTGCATCAGCGTCCAAGGAATTACCAGGTATCAGCATTTCAACCTCATGGGATCGTAAAGTACTGGATACATCTTTATCGACAATCGTCGGTAGCGTTTCAAATGAGAAGTCAGGACTTCCAGCTGAGGAAGTAGATGCCTATCTCAAAAAAGGGTATTCTCTCAATGACCGAGTGGGAACTTCCTATCTTGAAAAGCAATATGAAGATGTTCTTCAAGGAAAACGTTCCGTCAAAGAAATCCACCTCGACAAACACGGAAATATGGAAAGTGTGGAAAATGTCGAAGAAGGAAGTAAAGGAAACAATATCAAGTTAACGGTTGACCTAGCTTTCCAGAATGGTGTGGACGACCTACTCAAGAGCTACTTCAACTCGGAGTTGGGTAACGGTGGAGCCAAATACTCTGAAGGAGTCTACGCTGTAGCCCTCAATCCTAAAACCGGTGCAGTTCTAGCTATGTCAGGTGTCAAGCATGATGTCGAATCCGGTGAATTAAGTTCAGATTCGCTTGGAACGATAACCAATGTATTTGTACCGGGGTCTGTCGTTAAGGCGGCAACCCTTAGCTCTGGTTGGGAAAATGGGGTCTTGTCAGGAAATCAAACCTTGACAGACCAGCCGATTGTTTTCCAAGGTTCGGCCCCGATCAATTCATGGTATACCTTGTCCTATGGCTCCTTCCCTATCACAGCAGTTGAGGCTCTAGAGTACTCTTCTAATACCTACATGGTTCAGACTGCGCTAGGGATCATGGGGCAGTCCTACCAGCCAAATATGATAGTCGCAACTGATCAGTTAGAAACTGCAATGGGCAAGTTGCGATCAACCTTTGGGGAATATGGACTCGGAGCTTCAACAGGGATTGACCTCCCAGATGAATCCACAGGATTTACGCCAAAAGAATTTGATTTGGGGAACTATATCAATAATTCCTTTGGTCAGTTTGACAACTACACACCAATGCAGTTAGCCCAGTATGTCGCAACCATTGCAAACAATGGCGTACGTTTGGCTCCTCACATCGTTGAAGGGGTTTATGGAAACAATGACCAAGGTGGCTTAGGCAGCCTGGTTCAAGAAACAGCCACTAAGGAACTGAACAAGGTCAATATCTCAGAATCAGATATGGCTATCTTGCAGCAAGGTTTCTATCAAGTTTCGCATGGAACGAGTGCTCTGACAACTGGTCGTGCCTTTTCAAATGGCGCAGCCGTTTCCATCAGCGGGAAAACGGGTACTGCCGAAAGTTACGTTAATGGCGGTCAAAAAGCCAATAATACCAATGCAGTCGCCTATGCACCGACCGAAAATCCTCAAATCGCGGTCGCAGTCGTCTTTCCTCATAATACCAACCTTACAAACGGTGTCGGACCTTCGATTGCACGCGACATTATCAACCTCTATAACCAACACCATCCAATGAATTAGAAAGGAACTTATGCTGTATCCAACACCTATTGCCAAGCTGATTGATAGCTATTCAAAGTTACCAGGTATCGGAATCAAAACGGCTACCCGTCTAGCCTTCTATACCATTGGAATGTCAGATGACGATGTCAATGAATTTGCCAAAAATCTCCTGTCTGCTAAGCGGGAATTGACCTATTGTTCCATCTGTGGCCGTTTAACGGATGATGATCCTTGCTCAATCTGTACAGATCCGACTCGTGATCAGACAACCATCTTGGTGCTAGAGGATAGTCGCGATGTGGCTGCTATGGAAAACATCCAAGAATACCACGGACTCTATCACGTCTTGCACGGCCTCATTTCTCCGATGAATGGTATCAGCCCAGACGATATCAACCTCAAGAGTCTCATGACCCGTCTCATGGATAGTGAGGTTTCAGAAGTGATCGTGGCAACCAATGCGACAGCGGATGGAGAAGCGACATCTATGTATCTCTCTCGTCTCCTCAAGCCAGCTGGCATCAAGGTCACTCGCCTAGCACGAGGACTAGCCGTGGGAGCAGATATCGAGTATGCGGACGAAGTCACACTCTTACGAGCCATTGAAAATCGGACAGAGTTGTAGGAGTCAGTAAAAACGTAGCTCATTTTGACACATAAGACAAGCCCTAGGAATTTTTCTTAGGGCTTGTCTTTTTCTGTTTCTCACGAGAGGTGAACAAGCCTTGCTAATAAAACTACTCGAACTATAAGGAATCAGAAAAGGGATCTCCAAAATGACTAGTGGCGTCTTTGTCAAACTCATTCACCGAGTGATAGAGTTTACTCTAAGGAGATGAGCGCATTTGCCCTTAGGGTTTGTTTTGAAATCGTACTATTTTTGTGTTATGATATGGTCAATATACAATGAATAAAGGGAGTTTGAAGTATGGGTGGAAAGATAAAATCTAGCACGATAGCAGCAGAAGCAGCTATTAATGAATTGGTCGGGTATGACACGAGCAAGAAGCAAAATCAGCAAGTAGAATTTTCGTATACTTCTGAAATTGCAGGGATGGAAGCGGGACGTCAGGCCTGCAATCAAATGCTTCAGGCAGTCAGTGATTTCAGCTCGGCTGTTTTGACCCAAGCAAATAAGTTTCCAGAAATTGCTCATAAGATTGAAAAACGCGACGTAGAGCTGGCTAAGAGATGGGAACATTAAAAATGGCTGATAAGAACGAAGAAAAACGCTACAAACTTTGGCGAGAAATTGTCAAGATTGACGATAAGGAAGAAAATCTCCAGACTCTAAAAAGACAATATGAACAGCAGCTAACTCACTTTCACTCAGAAATCCAGAGCATCCACCATCGTATGGCGACTCTATTGGCTCTCTCGCCCAGTTCTCGTCAGGTGATAGAGCAAATCGAAAGTGATAATAGAACCATTCAACGACAGATCAACTCTTATGTAGAAGAGGAACTGGATGAATTGGGAAAACAAACGAAGAAGGCTCGTCGAACTTTCGATGAAGCCAGAGAAGAACTGATATCGGAAAGGAATCGGCTACCATGGGAGTAAAATACAGCGCACAAGAATCCCAAGAATTGATTCAGGCCATGACTAACAATCTCCAAGTCGCAAATGAAGTCACGGACCGCTTATCTAGTGGATGTGACCACCTGATTTCCTCTTTAGACTCAGGTGAGCTGACAGGAGCAGCCTACACAGCTGGTAAAGGTCTCTTCACAGAGATTATCATCCCCAGCATCAAGAAGTTACAAGCAGCGATAGATGATATCCAACTAGAGTTGACCTCCTACAAAAATGCAGATGCTCAGGTCTCAGGATATGGAGATTTGGACATGGACCAGCTCAAGGAACTGAAAAAATTGAGGGAAGAGCAGTTAGCTATCGTAGAAGCTCAGATTCAAGCGAGGGAGAATTGGTTAAATCAAATCAAAGATTTCTTTACACTGAATTGGGGGAAAGCTTTCTCTGAGAAGACCATCCTCTACAATACCAAGTCTCAAATCGAGTCAGGTATTCAGGATTTGGATGACAAGATTGAAAAACTAGAATTTTTTGTCTCACAAGTTTCCCAGTATTTCAGCGATAGTCTAGAAGTCCTTGGGTTAGCGATTCAAGGAGCTACGCAACTAAGTAAAATCATTGTCGATAGTGATGGCAACTACTATGCGGACGGTGTAGACATGAGCTGGGTGCAGAAGATGAAGGATGTGAAGATTGTTTCGCATGCCAAAAGAGATTTTCAAGACTCTGAAACTCGTGCCATCAATAAAGCTTCTAGGGATATGATGCTATCGGATGATGGCGATGCCCACTATCGTGCCGAATTAAAGAAGCGCTTAAAAGGTCACGACAAGTCCGAATGGGATAAAATAATCGACGACTACAATCACACTCTTAAGATTGATGAAACAGGGAATATCATTGACATTCATCCCTTGGAGCAAGGCTATGTCGTTTTAAAAAATGGGAAATACGATGCTGACTATACTCATTTGGTTAACAAAAAGTTTGATGAACTAAAAGCCCAAAACTTTGAAGCAAATTCAGTCGAATTTTGGAGTGGAGTAGCTCAAATTTTCTCTGGATTGGGAGTTTACTTTGCGAGTGGCGCCCTTGAAGTCTTGAGTATCATGGCTGGTCCACCAACAGCAGGGACAAGTATCGTAGCTGGTACGGCAGCATCCGTAACAGGGGTACAATATGGGAATGTACTGATAGCTAGTGGAGCAGTGTCCAGCTTATCAGCTATCACAAAGACGGCCTTACTAAATGGTGAAATTCAGGTTAATTATTCTAGTAACTATGACAGCTGGCAGGCCAATAAACCAACGAGTAAGTCTTTTGGGAAAAAGGTCTCTGGACGAGTTAAAGGTAAAAAAGTCGATAATATTCGAGTTGATGCGGAGCCAGATAGTGGGAAAATCCAAGTTCAATCGGGGAGTGGGAAATCGGGTTATGACCTTGACATAGATATCGAGGTTTCAAGGATTTCAAGTAGGCAGGATATTGTAGACTGGGTAAACAAACGTTCTGAACTAAAAGGACTTGGTCAAGGTGCAAAAGAGGAAATTATCAAAAATATGTGGAAAGCTTTTAAATACTTGACGCAATAAGGAGTGAACAATGAAATTATATTTAAAAGGTGATTATACAAAAAGAGTACCTTATGGTTATTTAGAACTAGCTGGCAAAATGTGGTTTCCAGAAGATGAGCAAGTTTCTTACTCAAATGCTGGGAACAATGATGATTTACAAGAAGATTTTTTCTCAAATTTATCCTTGAGGAAAAGCACTGCTGATAAGAGATG